>JAJPIH010000137.1 GCA_021324875.1 Alphaproteobacteria bacterium | reverse complement strand
TTGATGGCTGTAGACAAATTCCGGCCGGGTCGCATGCAAGGTGAGGTCGTAGAGCAGGATCCGTCCGTCCGCCACCGGCCAGCCGACAATGTGCGAGGCATGCGCCGAAAGATAAAGGGTCTTGCGCCCGGAACCGGGATGGCGCCGCACCAGCCGCTGCGGCGAGGGCGGGTATTTTTCGCGCTCTCCCGGTGCGAACTCGGTAAAGCCGATCTGCCCGCGCGACCAGAAGATGTCGTGCTCGGCGATCAGCGGGTCGAGCGCTGCTTTCATCCTTTCGGGCAGCGCGTCATAGGCGGCGCGCATATCGGCAAATTCGGTCTCGCCGCCGCCAAACGGGCTCGGCGGCGGCACCGCGACGGCGTGCAGCATGCCGAGCACGACCGGCACCGGCATATAGGAGGCGTCGGTGTGCCACAACCGGTTGCCGAGCATGTCGAGCCGGCGGCGGTCATCGGCGGCGCGCAAATTGCCGTCCTCGTCGAGGTTGGAAATGTCGCCGATTTCGGGATGCTTGAGCCGGCGCCGGGCGGCGGTCGCGGCCGCGCGTCCGATCTCGAGCGGACCGAACCGCGCTGCGAAATCGCGCAGTGCGGTATCGTCGAGACGCTGGTCGCGGAACACGAGGACGGCATAGGTGTCGATCGCTCGCCAGATCTCTTGGACCAGCCCGCGATCGACCGGGCGCGACAGGTCGGCGCCGGTGATTTCGGCGGCGAAGAGCGGATGCAGCGGGCGCAATTCGAGGCTCATGCGCGAATCTCCTCAAGCGGTGACAATTTTGCGCAGAGGATCGCGCTCGCGACGGCACCCAGTCAACCGCCCGGGCCGCGGCGGCTCAGGGATTGTTGGGATAGCAGGCTGATGCGGTCAGGCTGACGCCGGCGCTGTTCAGATGGACCAGCTGGGGCACGACGCTGGTGAAAGTGTAGGAGAGGCTGACCTGGGAAAAGCCGCCGGCGCTGCCGCCGCAATTGGCCGAGGTGCTGGGCGTTATGCCGGAACTCGGCACCGTCACGCCCCAGCCGCCGGCGATGTTCTGGGCATAGCTGATCGCGGTCGTCTGGCTGTAGGCGCCGGAGGCGGTGCAGCTGCCGCTGGGATGGGTGCCCTGGGCCAGTGCCACACAGCGTGCGGTGGCGGCCGCGGTTTGCTGCAGCGCCTGCTCGGTCCACAGCAACCGGCCGAATTCGATCGCGCCAAACACCAGCATCAAGAACATCGGCAGGACCAGCGCGAACTCGACCGCGGTGGCGCCGCGCTTGGCGTTGAGCAGGGGCCGCCACAAGCCGAGGCTCATTGCGTCTCGACGATCACGCTGCGGGTGATCGCGCCGTTGTTGACAAATCCGAAAGCCGGGAACAGCGCCGAGACAGTGCGGCTGGCGGTGATCGTGACAAACTGGCCGGCGACGCCGCCGCCCGAACAGGCGCTGCCGCAGGTGGCGGTGCTGCCCCAGCTCCAATTGCCGGGCAACCCGGTCGGGCAATAGCAATGCGCGCCGTCATTGCTGTTGTTGACATTGACGGTGCTGCTCGCCCAGCCGCTGCCATTGGCGTTGGCGACGATGTTGGTGATCGCGGTGTTGAGCGCGCTCGGGTTCGAGGCGACCATGGCGGCGTTGTTGAGCGCGTATTCGGCGCCGGCGCTGACCGCGGCATCGAGCTCGGAGGCGGTAAACAGCATCAGGCCGATATCGACCGTCGCCGCCAGGATGGTCAGAAAGACGAGGGCGTAGATCGCGAATTCGATCGCCGCGACGCCGCTGTTCTCGCTCGCGCGCAAAATCTGCAGCGGCGAGCGCCAGCACTGACGGCAGCCCCGGACCATTGTGCTATTGCACAAGACTGACGGTCGTCCCCGAACTGCCGCCGCCAAGGCCAGCGCAGGTCGAACCGAGGGCGCTGCCGGCGGTCATCGTGACCTGGCTCCCGATCAGTTCGAGGCAGGCACCGGAATCGCCCAAGGCCGCCGCAACGCTCATATAAATTTGCCCGTTCGGATCGTAGAACGCGCCCGAGATCTGGGTGTTGGTCGCGCCGGTGGTAAAGGCGGCCGCGCCGGTGTTGGTAGACGGCATGATGACCGCGAGCTGGGCGGTCGTGCCGGACGAAGGCGCGGTCAAGTCGACGGTGCTGTAGCCGGCGCCGAGGCAGAAGGTCGAAGTCGCCACGCCGTTGCAGGTGACCGTGCTCGCCCCTGAGATGACGAGCGTCACGCCGAGCCCGCTGAGCCCGGTGGTCGTGCCGCTCGTCGGGCAATTGCTGACATCGCCGCCGCTGCTGTTGCCGAGGGCCACATAGCCGTTGATCGTATAGATCCCGGCCCCGAGAGAGAGACCGCCGGCGCCGGCCAGCGAGCCGTTGATGTCATGCTCGGCGGCGGCGCTCAGGGCGACGCAGGTGCCGCCGCTCGTGGTCAGGTTGCCGGCCATCTGGAACAGGTCTCCAGTGCCGGTCGCGCCGCCGAACAGGGTGGCGCCGTTGGCTTCGTTGAGTGAGTTGCCGTCGCTGCCTTTGCCGATATTGAAGCTGTTGCTGGTCGACCCGTAACCGAGGCTCAAGGCCGGCGTCGGCGGCATGCCGCTGGCGTCCTGGTAGATTCCGCCCGCCAACGCGAAGGTGCTGGGCCCGGCAAAGCTGATGCGGCCGCTGCCGGCGACGCAGATGCTGTAGCCGCCGGTTGGGCACGGGCTCGTCGAGGTGGTGCCGATGTTGAAGGTGCCGGCGGTGAAACTGATCGGTGCGCTGCCCTGGGCGATCACCCCCGCGGCAAGGTTATAGATGCTGCCGCTGCCGAGATTGAAGGTCAGGCCGTTGGAAGAGCCGGTATTGACCGTGCCGGCGAAATTGTAGGTCGCGCCCGACGTGCTGCTGTTGAATGTGATCGACGAGCCGCCGCCGACCGTGATCGTGCCGAACGTGAAAGGCCCGTTGCCCGACAGGTTCACCGTCACGCTGACGCCGCCGCCCAGGGTGATGCTGCCGAGCTGGGCCGCGCTCGACGCCGAGCAGGTGACCGTCCACGGGCTCTTGGTCGAGCTGGTGCTGCAGGCCGCGGGCAAGGTTCCCGATTTGCTGCTCGAATTGAAGGTGACGCTGCCGCCGGTCGAGCTGACCGACGGCGCGCTCGGCGCCGCCACCGGCGGGAACGGCGAATTGAAGCGCGCAACGGCGGCGGTGACGGCGCTGTTGCCGGCAAGCGGGTCGGCAGTCGTGGTCTTGCTGAAACTGGGGGAGCCGCCGCTCGAGGTCTTCTGAAAGGCGCAAGATGGGCTCGGCGCGGTCGACGCGTTGTAATCGACCGCCGGGGTGGTGATTGTATTGCTGCAAGCGTGGGCGGTAACGGTGCTGTTCGAGGCCACCGCGCAACTGCTCGCAGTCAACTTGGCGCCGCCCGAGAGAGACACGCCGCTGCCGCTGCTGGACAGGGCGATGATGCAGCCGGGGGCGTTGCTGTTGACCTGCGCCACCGCGGTGGCGGAGACCGGCAGCGTCGTGCTGGTAGTCAGCACCCGCGCCAGCATCAGCGGGACCTGGGTGGTGATTTGCACCTGGACTTGCTGGTTGCCGCCCGAGGTCGGGTAGCCCACCGCCGCATTGCTGGCGGAAAGGCCGTTGAGCGCCACGAGATTGTCGATCGCGCTGGTGGCGGTGGTGGTCGAGCCGCTTGAATTATAGACGAGCCCGCCGCTGAACGCGGCGAGGTCGGCCAAGCGCTGATTTTCGCTTTTTTGCAGCAGGGCGTGGCCATATTCGAGCGCCAATGCGGCAACCCCCAACAGCGAGACCAGCACGAAGGCGGCGAGCACGCCGATCGCACCCCGCTCGTCGCCGGCGATCCGCCGACAGAAATTTCTGCTGCCCATGGCTGCTCCCGGGCGCGACCTTAGCGGCGCCCGATTAAACAATCGCTTAACGCCGCCGGCGTAAAACCGGTCGGTGGGCATGGGCAGGGCGGCGGCCCGCGCCGCGTGGCCAGGTCGCCATAAGCGTGAGGGAGGAAGCCGGACATGAATAAATTCGCGTTTGCCGGAGCGGGCGTGGCACTCGCTTTTGCGGTCGGGCTGGGCCCGGTGATGGCGGCGGGAACGGCGGCGCCGGACGCGGCGCCGCAATCGGTCCACCGGCCGATGATCCCTTATTACAACCCGGATGGGACCCTCAGACGTTTTCGCGGCACGGTGACGACCGCGAGCTGGTCGGGCTATGCCGTCACCGCGGCGGCGCCCTATTCAAGCAACACCGCGACCTGGCAGGTTCCCGATGTTGCCTATGATGGCGGCAAGACACCCTACGGTTACGAATATGTCTTGAACTGGGCGGGGATCGGCGGGGATGGCGATGCGACCCTGATCCAGCTCGGCACCGAAAGCTGGGTGTCGACCGCCGGCGCCAAATATTTCGCGGTCTGGTACGAGCTCTATCCGGCAGTGAGCCAAGGGGTGGCGCTGACCGTCAAGGCCGGCGACATTGTTACCGCCAGCCTCTTATGCACCGCGAATTGTACGCCGAGCCAGGCGCAAACCTGGCAACTCACCTTTACCAACAACACCACCGGCGCGGTATGGACCCAGAGCTTCCAGTATCAATCGAGCATGGCCTCGGCGGAGTGGATCACCGAGCCGCCCTACTACAACGGTTACCTGCCGCTCGCCGATTACCAGCAGGTAACCTTCGATCCGGTGGCGGCCAACGGCGCCAACCCCAACCTGTCGCTTTCCGCCAACGGTTTGATCATGATCGGCAGCTGGGGCCAGACCTCGAACCCGTCGGCGCCGGTCAATGGCGATACGTTCAGCACCTGTTGGGGCGCGGGCACCCTGACCCCGTGCACCGCCGGTTCGTTCACGACCCCGCCGCCGACGGTCACCGCCTCGCTGACCGCCAATCCCGCGTCGATTTCACCGGGACAGTCCTCGACCTTGACCTGGAGCTCGACCAACGCCACGACCTGCACCGGCAACAATTTCACGGCCTCAGGAATTTCCGGCTCGACCACGGTGTACCCGTCGGTGACGACCTCCTATGGCGTCACTTGTACCGACGCCGGCGGCGATCCGGCAACGGCGATGGCGACGGTCACCGTCACCTCATCGACCGGGGGCCATCGCAAAAAGCATTAAGGACGCCAAGCTGAAGCACCGCAGCGGCGCTGCTCCGGGTAGCGCCGCTTTCTCGTCGCGAGACCCGATTACGCGCTTCGCGTCAGCCGACATCTCCCGATTGCTCATGCCGGCTCCGGAGTCGGAACAGGCCAAGCGCCGCCAGCGCGCTGCCGAGCAGAGCCAGACTCGCCGGCTCGGGGACCAAGGGCGGCGCGGTCGAACAACCCGGCGTCCCGGGGGCGCATTCGTAAAAGCGGGCGTTGCTTAGTTGGTTTTGCCCATCGAGGGTAAAGGATGTCTCAAGAGTGTCGAAAAAGAAGATCAGTTCGCCAGTGTCGTTGTGGATGGCGGCATAATTGTATCCGCTTCCCGATGCGAAGCTCTGCATATACGACGCAGGAATGGGGCCGTCGTCATTGAGGGTCAGTGTCGGCGTGCCGACGCCAAATACGGTGGCGATCCCCGAGGCGACAGTGGTTGGATTCTGATTGGGGAAGTCGGTGCTGAACTCCGGATCGGTGACCTGCAGGATCTCTGTAGCGGGGGTCGGCGTAAAGCTGACCGTTCCGATCCCGGTGATGGTGCTGTCGATCGGGGAGCCCGGGCCCAGCATGATCACATCGGCATGAGCGGGATGACCGGCCAACATGAGCGTCACCATTCCCGTTGCGGCGATCGCCGCGATCAATTTTTGCATCGACGGACTTGCTCCTAATCGGTTCACACACCCGGATGCGGCTTTCGCCCGCGCTCGCGGGCGGTTCGCAACCGGCAAGGTGCGTGGAGAACTACACATCGCGGAGCAAGATGCGGGCCAAGTCGGATTTAGCGCCGAGCACTCTAAGTCATAATGGTTAACATCGCCAGACAACGGGCACGATTGTCAAAACTTCCGACGGCAGGACGCGCGCCAACCACTCCGCGCAATGACCTCATTCTGGCGGCGGAGCACTTGCGGGGTTCGGATCACGCCAGAACGACCGGAATAAATTATGATGCTATTGGCAACGGACGAAACATAGACAGTGTCGTGACGGATATTCCTTGCTTCGATCCTGTTTGAGCTTTGTCTTGTTCGCCCGGATGTCGTCGCTTCGGGAAAACGCTTCCGGCCAAGTGCAGTGGTTATACTCCGCCGCGGCGACCAGCGGCGCGGCCCGACCGGGCCGATGCGAAGCCTTCACGACTGTAAAAAATACCGACGATTGGGCGAGTCCGACGGACAAAAGGGGCGATGCCCGCCTGCGCTTGGCGGCAAACCGTCCGTGGCATTTTTATGACCGATAACCGCGGGCTCGGGTCAGGCCAGCAGCCACAAGGCCAAGCCGAACAGCGCCAGGCCGCCGATCCGTGCGACCCACAAACCGGCGGGCAGCAGCTTTTCGAGCAGCACAAAGATCGCGATCAGCGCCATCCATAACAGGCTCATGATCCCGGCGGCAAACAGCAGCGCCATCAGCAGCCAGCAGCAGCCAAGACAATAAAATCCGTGCGCGAGGCCCATTTGCAGCGCGCCGAAGCGGCCGTCGCGCCAATGATTGAGGACAAAATCGAACGGCGAGCGGCAATGCGCCAGACAGGCGGTCTTGAGCGGCGAGAGCTGGTAAAGCCCGGCCGCGGCGACCACCGCCGCCGCCAGAAACGGCGCCAGGCTCTGGCTTGCCGGCGAGATCAGCGCCGCCTGTTCGAGCGCCCAGTCGGCCAAACTCGCCACCACCGCAAACCCGCCCCAGGCGACCAGATAGCCCGCGGTGAAAACCGCGGTCGGGACCCAGGGCTGCCCGCGCTCGTTCTTGCGCCGGTTGACCGTGGCAAAAATCATGATCATCGGCGCCGCCGAGGGCAACATCATGCCCGGCATCATCGCCCACCAGAAGGCGACATTGAGGGCGAAATCGACCGCCCGCCACGGCGCAAAGGCGGCCGGCGCCATGCCGGCCATGCCGGCCATCGGCGCCATCTGCAAATAGACATAAATCCACGACAACGCCGTCAGCGCGGCGAGCGCCGCGAGAACGATAATCTGCTCGCGCCGCACCGGCTCGAGGGCGGCGCGTGTGCGGCTCAGCCCGACCATGCGAACGGTGCGAAATGGCCGTTGTTGCCGCGCCCGGAAAGCGCCAGATCGAGGCCGAAGCCGGTGACCCGCAGCTCTTTCGCCTGGGCCAGCGCGAGGCGGCGGCTGGCGGGATGGCCGGTATTGTCGAGATAAAGCGGCTCGCCGCTGCGGTTGCGCGACAATACGCCGTCGATCTCAAACATCGCGACATCGGCGATCTTGAGCTGGCGCCGAAAGCCGTCGGTCACAAATTCGATCGGCTTGAATTCGACCCCGCGAAAATCGCCGACCAAATTGTGACGGATAAAGCCGGGCGGGCCGCCGGCGTCGCCGGCGACAATCGCCGCCAGCGCCTGGCGCTGCGCCGGGTCGGCGGCGGCGTCGACAACCCCGGCAAAGATCCAGTCGCCGTCGGCCATCACGCGCTGCGAGCGGATCACCAGCGCGAATTTCAGCCCGTCGAGCGAGGTCGCGCCGCTCTGGCCGTGGTCGATGCGGAAGGCCATCACCGCGATGCAATGGTCATGGGTCGCGGGGCCCTGCGGATTGGTGTAGATGCACGGGCAGAGATAGTCGCAATTGCAGCTTTCCATGTACTCGCCGCGCATTGTCCAATTGGCTTGCGGCATCGGGCTGGTCCTCGCAATCAGGCGGTTTCGTTGAAGATTTCGCGGCCGATCAGCATCCGGCGGATTTCCGAGGTGCCGGCGCCGATCTCGTAAAGCTTGGCGTCGCGCAGCAGGCGCCCGGCCGGAAAATCGTTGATATAGCCGTTGCCGCCGAGGATCTGGATCGCGTCGAGCGCCATCCGGGTGGCGCTCTCGGCGGCGTAGAGAATGGCGCCGGCGGCGTCTTTGCGGGTCGTCTGCGCGCGGTCGCAGGCCCGCGCCACCGCGTAGACATAGGCCTTGCAGGCATTCATCGCGGTATACATGTCGGCGATCTTGGCCTGGATCAGCTGGAATTCGCCGATCGCCCGGCCGAACTGCTTGCGCTGATGGACATAGGGCACGACCAGGTCGAGACAGGCCTGCATGATACCCAGCGGCCCGGCGGCCAGCACCGCCCGCTCAAAATCGAGCCCGCTCATCAACACCCGCACCCCGTCGCCTTCGCCGCCGGGCATGTTTTCCTGCGGCACCGGGCAATCCTCGAACACCAGCTCGGCGGTCGGCGAGCCGCGCATGCCCAGCTTGTCGAGCTTTTGCGCCGGGCGGAACCCGGGGAAACCCTTTTCGACCACAAACGCGGTGATGCCGTGAGCGCCGGCTTCGGGCCGGGTCTTGGCATAGACGACCAGGATGTCGGCGGCAGAGCCGTTGGTGATCCACGGCTTGGTGCCGTTGAGCACGAAATGGTCGCCGTTGCGGTCGGCCCGCAGCCGCATCGAGACGACGTCGGAGCCGGCCTCCGGTTCACTCATCGCCAGCGCCCCGACATGCTCGCCCGACAGCAATTTCGGCAGGTATTTGCGCTTTTGCGCCTCACTGCCGTTGCGCCGGATCTGGTTGACGCACAGATTCGAATGCGCGCCGTAGGAGAGCCCGACCGCGGCCGAGGCGCGGCTGATTTCCTCCATCGCCACGCAATGGGCGAGATAACCCATGCCGGCGCCGCCATATTTCTCTTCGACGGTGATGCCGAGCAGGCCGAGCGCCCCCATCTGCGGCCACAATTCGATCGGAAAGCGGTCGCTCTTGTCGATTTCGGCGGCGAGCGGGGCGATCTTGTCGTCGGCAAAGGCGCGGACGCTGTTGCGCAGCAGGTCGATCTCGGGGCCGAGGTCGAAATCGAGCGAGGGAAGACGGGTGTTGTGCATCGCGCCGGGTCTCAATTCCGCTCTCGAAACCCAATCTATACGCCTGAACGCCGCCGCGGTCATGTCGCCGCGTGCGCGCGCCGGACGGCGCGGCTATTCGACCAGGAAATGCGATGCGTCTTGCCCAGACCAGACTGATCTTCGACACCGAGCCGCGGGAAATCAAAGAGATCACCGCCGCGGTCCGCGATTGGAGCGAGCGGCAGGGCGTCGCCCGCGGCCTTTTGAGCCTCTATATCCCGCACACTTCGGCCTCGCTGTTGATTCAGGAGAACGCCTCGCCCGAGGTGCGCCGCGATCTCGAAAGCTTCTTTCGCCGGCTCGTTCCCGAAGACACCGCGCTCTACCGCCATAATGACGAAGGGCCGGACGACATGCCGGCGCATATCAAAAGCGCGCTGACCCAGACCCAGCTGACGATCCCGGTCAGCGACGGGCGGTTGCAGCTCGGCGTGTGGCAAGGGATCTTTTTGTGGGAGCACCGCGCCGCGCCCCACCGCCGCGCGCTGATCCTGACAATGATCGGCGATTAGGCGTGCCGTTGGCGACCGTACGCACACACCTCGCCCATGTCTTCGACAAGACCGGCACCCGGCGCAAGGCCGAGCTCGTCCGCCTGATCCTGCAAAGCCGGCCGGCGACAGCCGCCGATTAGCGAGCCTCACCGTCCGCTTGGATGCGCAACCGAGCTCGCCGCGGATCGGCGGAGGCAGAGGCATCGCTGTTGAACAGAAGCGGCTCGCCGCTCGCGCATTCGGGAGCCTAGGCAAGACAATCGCCGAAGTTTGAACGCCCGTTCCAGCGGGCGCCCGCCTCGGCTCCCGCTTGCGGCCGTTCGCGCCGAGATCCCGTCAACACCCGATTATCGGAATGCCGGCATGATGTCGGTGTGCAAGAATTCATCACCCTTGAACAACAGCGGCTCCCCGGTTGCGCGCGCCAAGGCATAGGCAAAGCAATCGCCGAAATTCAGTCTCGCCGGGTGACCGCTCCCCCGGCCAAAGTCGCGATAGGCTTTGCGGGCGATCCTTGCCTGAACCTCGGTGACCGCTTCGATGACCAGCTCCGCCTCTTTGATGAGATCGTCCAAACGGCGACTGGCGACCGGATCACGACTTCCGTCGATGACAATGGCGGCTTCGAGGAAATTGGCCGCCGACATGCGACGGAGGGGAGCGGCCTGGATGGCCTCGGCGCAGGCCGCCGCTTCGGGCTCGTCGCGAAGGATCGCGATCAGCGCCGACGTGTCGACAATCATCGCGGCAATCCCCGCTCGTCATACAGCAGGTCGCCGTGATCTGCGGAACGGAACGGTTCTTTGAGGTGTAGGGCGCAATCTTTGCCAATCGCCCGCAAGCGTTGCGCCAGACCGACGGCTTGTTCACGCCGTACGCGATCGAGCCGCTCGCGAACCGCCTGCGTGACCGCCGCCGTCAGGCTCTCTCCGGTCAGTTGAGCCAGCTCCCGAGCCAAGCGGTGGGTTTCTTCGCTCTTGATGTTCAAACCCATGGTGTCTACCATTCCATCCTGTAACCCGACTATCCCCTACCATTCTACCATTGCCATATTGGCCGGACAGCCCCCGGCTCGCGCGAAGTCGAGCGCTGGGTGATGTTGGGCTTCGGTTGTGTCACAATCGCGCCGACCCATGCCGTGGCACGAGGAGATTTCCGATGAAGGTCGCCAACGCCGTCGCCGAGATCCTGAAGCGTGAGGGGATCGATTTCCTGATCGGCTATCCGGTCAACCCGATTATCGAGGCCGCGGCCGAGGCCGACATCCGCACGATCATGGTGCGCCAGGAGCGGATCGGGCTGCATATGTGCGATGCGATCGCCAAGGTCAGCTCGGGCGAGCGGATCGGTGTATTTGCGATGCAGCACGGCCCCGGCACCGAAAACGCGTTTGGCGGGGTGGCGCAATCCTTTGGCGATTCGACCCCGGTGGTCGTGTTGCCGGCGGGTTATGCGCGCAACATCAACCAGGTGCACCCGAACTTCAACGCCAGCCTCAATTTCCGCAACGTCACGAAACTGTGCGAGCAGGTCACGGTCGCCAACGCCACGGTCGAGGCCTTGCGCCGCGCCTTTACCACGGTCAAGAACGGCCGCCCCGGGCCGGTGCTGGTCGAATTCCCGAGCGACCTGTTGCGCGAAGAGGTGCCGGACGCGCTCGTCGCCGAATATCACAAGACGCCCAAGATGCGGTCCGGCCCCGACCCGCAAGCGGTGGCCAAGATCGCCGAGGCGCTGGTCGCCGCCCAGCGTCCGGTCATCGTCGCCGGGCAGGGTGTTCATTACGGCAAGGCCTGGCCGCAATTGAAGGCTTTGGCCGAGTTGCTCGAAGCGCCGGTCATGACCACGCTGGGCGGCAAGAGCAGCTTCCCCGAAAACCATCCGCTGTCGCTCGGCTCGGGCGGCATCGGCATCGGCGCGCATCTGTGGCACATGCTGCAGAACGCCGATCTGATCTTTGGCATCGGCTGCAGTTTTACCCGCACCTCGTTTGGCACGGCGATGCCCAAGGGCAAGAAGATCGCCCATGCCACGCTCGACCCTTACGCGATCAACAAGGATGTGCCGGTGGAGCTCGCCGCGGTCGGCGATGCCGGGCTGACCCTCGACGCGCTGCTGGCCGAGGTTAAAGACCGGCTCCACGGCAAGACCCGCGACCGCCTGCCCGCGGTGACCCGCGAGATCCGCGGACATCGCGAGGAA
>JAJPIH010000213.1 GCA_021324875.1 Alphaproteobacteria bacterium | reverse complement strand
GTCTTGCTTACGCCTATCGCAGACTGCGCGGGCGCGACGGGCTCGGCGCGGGCGACGCCAAACTGCTCGCCGCCGGCGGCGCCTGGCTCGGGGTCGGAGCCTTGCCGCCGGTCATCCTGATCGCCGCGCTGGGCGGATTGCTGACCGCCCTCGCCTTGCGCCTGGCCGGGGTGCGCCTCGGGGCGGCCTCGGCCATGCCGTTCGGGCCCTTCCTGGCGTTGGCGATCTGGCTGGTCTGGCTCTTTCCCGGCGTTCTCGCCTAGATTTGCGGCACCTGCATGCCGCGCTGCACCGCCGGCCGCGCGGCGATCGTAGCGCACCAGCGGTGCACATGCGGATATTCCTCGAGCGCGACCCCTTGCCATTCATGCCGCTCAACCCAGGGGAAACTGGCGATATCGGCGATCGAGAATTCGGGTCCGGCCAGGAATTCGCTGACGCCCAGGCGCTTGTCGAGCACGCGGTAGAGGCGCGCCGCCTCATTCGAATAACGCTCGATCGCGTAAGCCAGCGGCTGCGGGGCGAAGCGGCGGAAATGCTGAGCCTGACCAAACATCGGACCGATCCCGCCGACCTGGAACATCAACCACTGGATCGCCAGCGACCGTCGACGCGGATCGCCGGGCAGCAAAAGCCCCGTCTTTTCCGCCAGGTAGATCAGGATCGCCCCGGATTCGAAGACCGTAAACGGGTCGCCGCCCGGACCGTCCTGGTCGATGATTGCCGGAATTTTTCCGTTCGGGTTGATCGCCTCGTATTCGGGCGCGAACTGCTCACCATTGGCGATATCGACCGGGTGGACCCGATAATCGAGGCCGCATTCCTCGAGCATGATCGCCGCCTTATGGCCGTTTGGCGTGGGCCAGGTGTAAAGCTCGATCATCGCCGCCCCGCTGCGCCATTCCGCGCCTCTCGTTTAGCGCAACGCGGCGCGCGGCAAAAGACGCCGCGCAGACCGGCAGGCGGCCGCCGCTCAGCGTGGTGCGGGCGGGGCGAACTGTTTCAGCGCCTCGAGCGGCTGCATCACCATGCGGCCCATGATATCGGTGATCTTGCTGCTCTGGTCGAGATAGGCTTCGAGACTGCCGCGCATCAGTCTTGTCTGGATATCGAGCAATTCAGCGAGGCTGCCGCAACGGATCAACGCCCGACCGGCCTCGGAGGTCTGGCGGGTGACCTCTTCGGCGTAGCGACCCCAGGCCTTGGCGATATCCTGCACGCCCTCGGTCCAGCTGGCGCCGATCCCCACCGCCGGCTCGGCCGCCGCGGTCTCGCGCCAGCCTTCGCGCGTCGCGGCGCGCGGCACTGCGCCCGCTTCACCGGCGACACGCGTGACGGCCTCGACGCCATCCTCGCCGCGCCGTGCCTGCGCCTCGATCCTTGCCTCGCTCATTCGGCTCCTCCATGTCGCGCTTGTTGCAGGCTAACGCCGGCCGGCTGCGACTGCTCCGCGGCTTGCGCCCGTTTTGTCCGGCCGAGCCATCATGGCGGCAGCCGGCCAGCGGTCAGCCGGCGAAGCGCTTTGGCAGGTCGCGCCAGCAGGCGTCGTAATCGCGCTGCAAGGCCGGAGTTTCGAGCGCAAAACGGGTCGGGCGGATCGGAAATCGCGCCTCGAACATGAAGGCGAGCGTGTTCTCGATCTTGACCGGCCGTAATTCGGCGGCGCTCGCGCGCTCATAGGTGACGGCGTCGGGGCCGTGGCCGGCCATGCAATTGTGCAGCGACATGCCACCCGGCACGAACCCCTCCCCCCGGGCATCGTAGACGCCTTTTACCAGCCCCATAAATTCGTTCATGACATTGCGGTGGTACCAGGGCGGGCGAAAGGTGTGCTCGGCAACCATCCAGCGCGGCGGAAAGATCACAAAATCGCAATTGGCCGTGCCCGGGATTTCGGAAGGCGCCGTCAGCACGGTAAAGATCGACGGGTCGGGATGATCGAAGCTGACCGAACCCAGGGTATTGAACCGCGACAGGTCATATTTGTAGGGCGCGTAGTTGCCGTGCCAGGCGACGACGTCGAGCGGCGAATGGTCGAACTCCGCCGCCCACAAATTGCCGGCAAATTTGGCGACGACCTCGACATGCGCTTCGCAGTCCTCGAAGGCCGCCACCGGGGTCAGAAAATCACGTGGATTGGCCAGCCCGTTGGCGCCGATCGGCCCCAATTCCGGCAGCCGGAACAGCTCGCCGTAATTTTCGCAGACCCAACCGCGCGCTTTGCCGTCGGGCAACAGAACCGCGAATTTGATCCCGCGCGGGATCATCGCGATCTCGCCCGGGCCGGCTTCGATCTCGCCGAACTCGGTTCTGAGCAGCAGGCGGCCATGCTCGGGCACGATCAGCAACTCGCCATCGGCGTCGAAAAACAGCCGCTCGTCCATCGACCGGGTAGCGCGAAAGACATGCACCGCGATCCCGCAGCGCAGCCCGGCATCGCCATTGCCGCCGATCGTTGTAAGCCCGTCGACAAAATCGGCCTCCGCGTCGGGAAACGGCAGCGGGTCCCAGCGCAGCCGGTTGGGCGGCGGCTCGACTTCGTTGAACGGCGCGCTGCGCAGCAGACCGTTATCGCGGCGCCGATAGGCGGGGTGAGCCGCCGACGGCCGGATGCGATAGAGCCACGATCGCCGGTTGTGACCGCGTGGCGCGGTAAAGGCGGTGCCTGAAATCTGCTCGGTATAGAGGCCGCGCGGGTGACGCTGCGGCGCATTCTGGCCCTCGGGCAAGGTCCCGGGTATCGCTTCGCTCGCCTGCTCATTGGCAAAACCGGAAAGATAGCGCGGCACGGCCCTTACTCCTTCGCCGCCGGAATGATGACCTTTTCCTCGACGATGTAGCTTTTGATGCGGCCGATAAACAGCGCACCATCGGCATGAAGACGCCGCGCTTCGGCTGTGGCGTTGGCGCGTTCCATGCTGGCCAGGTCGTCGTACCAGAGCTCGGCAATGCCGTCGATTTCGACCTCGCTCGCCGGGATGTCGGGGCGCGTGCGCTCGGCCAGGATATGAGACTGCACATAGCGGCGCACACCCGGCACGGCATGGGCCAAGGGCGCATGGACCTCGTACCAATGCTTGACGAATTCTTCATGGCTGAGCCCGTCCTTGCGGGTCAAAAGCCCGACACTCTTGATCATCGCCCGGCTCCTTTATGCGAGCCCGAGGCGGGACCACCTCTCGCCTCGCCGCCCTCGCTCATGATAGCGTTTGAATGCAGCGTGCAAAAAACAAGGGATCGGCGCGATGGACCCCAAGCTGATCAGAGAGGAGGCGATCGAGCGGACCAACCGGTTTTTCTGGGACAATCACGGCGTTGTCCCGAGCGAGGACAGCGAGGAGTGGGAGGCGGAATACCGCCGCCAATTCGCGCTTCTCAAAGCGCAGCCATCCGCCGGCGCCGCCTCGCTGCCGGTTCGCGAACCCGCCGAAGAGACGACCGCGGCGCCGCCCTCCGGCGAGGACTGGGTGACGCTGACCGGCGAGCCGACCCAGATCCGTTGGGCGGCCGCGCTGCGCGCCGAGCGCCTACGCCTGATCCGCGACCCCGGCATGCGCGCCTGGCTGGCGACAACCTGGACCAGAGCCAAAAGCTGGATCGACACCCGGGATCTGCCCACACCGGTTTTTGTGCAGCGCATCGCCCCGCACTATCAGGAATACCGCGCCCGATGCGCGCAAGAGATGCGCTTGCGCGCCGAACGGCAGGCGGCGCGGGAGCGGGAAATTATGGAGCTGCGCCAACAGGTTGCCGAGGCCGGGATTTCCGTCGAGGGGCTGATCGAGCTGATCGATGTGTGCGACCGGCTGCCACCGGTGCCGTTGCGCGCAAAGCTTGCCGAGCTCGAGCATGAGGGGCGCAATTTGCGCATCTTTGCGACCGATGATCCGGCATTGCTGATGGTGCTCGAAAAGGACCGGAACACGCGCAGCGATTACGCAATCGAGCGTGACGCGGGGCTGGTGGCCGATCTCGATTTGTGGATGCGGGCGACCGCACAGCCCTGACCAAGAACGAGGCGACCCATGACAAGATCGGCGGCAGGAACGCAGTTCGGCGCGCGCGCGGCGATGGAGCGGCTGAATGCCGAGGCCGCACCGCTGCATATCTGGCTGCGAACCCAGGCGAACGCACCGGCGCAGCCGCCGTGGTTTCGCCAGACCAGCCTCGAGGCCGGAGGAACAATCGCCACCGGCCGGGTTGGCGCCGCGCAGCTGAAGCCCGTGGCGCATCGCTGGCGGTGGCGCAAGATCGCTCCCTATCTCGACCGCATTGCCGAAATCGCCAGAACCGCCGACATTTCCCCGATCGAATTCGCCGAACGCCAACAATTCCTGCTGACCAACCCCGGGCTTGGCGGTCGGTTGCAGGTGACAAGCACGATGCGCTGCGCGGTTTCGATCTACAACCCGGCCGATGTCGCCCCGGTTCACATCCACACCCCCAATGCGAGCCGCACGATCCTGTCGGAGAATGGCGGCTATACGACGATCGAGGGCGAGCGCTGCCGGGCGGCGCGCGGCGATCTGATCCTGACCCCGAGCGGCACCTGGCACGACCATGGCAATGACGGGAACGCTCCGGTGGTGTGGATCGACGTGCTCGATTCCCCGCTGATGGAATTTCTCGATTGCGTATGGCTCGACGAGGATTACCCCGGCGAAACCGAGGGCAATGCCCGGGCCCAGAAGGTGAAGGCGCAAGACCGCCACTCGCAGCGCCTGTACGGCCGCGGCGGCTTGGTGCCGGCGTTTGTCGAACATCGCCGCGGTTTTGCCGCCGACGCCTCGCCGATGTTTCACTACCGCGGCGCCGAAGTGCGCGCGGCCCTTGCCGAGTTGCGCGATGGCGAGGGCGACCCGTACGAGGCGGTGACGTTACGCTTTGTCAACCCGCTCACCGGCGGCGCGGTTTTTCCAACCCTGGATTACCGCGCGATGCTGCTGCGGCGCGGCGAGGAAACCCGGTTCAAACGCGAGACGGCAAGCACGCTTTACCAGGTCATCGAGGGCCGCGGCGCAACCGAGATTGCCGGCCACACCTTCGACTGGGAGGAGAACGACATTTTTGTCGTCCCCGGCTTCAGCTGGCGCCGGCACCTCAACCGCGGTCCCGGCGACGCGGTGCTTTATGCGGTCTGCGACCGGCCGCTCCTCGACAAGATCGGACAATACCGCGCCCAAGGCCGCCTTTCCGACGATCGCGTCACCGAACTTGCGCCGTGAACCGGCGGTGAGGGCTCAGCGCGCGAGATCGCTGACCAGGGAAAAGGCCGAATTACGGCCGTTTTGGCCGCGATAGACTTGCAGGTTTTCGAGCACGCGCTGCACATAAAGTCGGGTCTCGTCGATCGGAATGGTCTCGATCCAATCGACCATGTCGGTCTTGCCGCCGCGCGGATCGCCATATTCGGCCAGCCATTGCCGGATGCGTCCGGGCCCGGCGTTGTAGGAGGCGATAGCGAGGGCGTAAGAGCCGCCGAAATCCTCGATCAAATCCTGCAGATAGGCGCTGCCCAAGGTGATGTTGTAGGTCCCGTCCATCGTCAGCCGGGGCAGCGAAAAAGGCTCCCCGAGGCGGGCGGCGATCGCACTGGCGGTCGCGGGCATCAGCTGCATGAGCCCGCGCGCCCCGACCGGGCTGACGGCGCCGACGTCAAAACCGCTTTCCTGGCGGATAATCGCATAGAGCAACGCCGGTTCGGTTGGCCCGCCGGCCGGCAGCGGTACGACCGGATAGCCATGGATCATCAACGGCGTGCCGGCGGCGATGGCCCGCTTGGCGACGGCGATCCCCAGATCGATCCGCCCGTTCTGCTCGGCAAGGCTGGCCAGCAGCGCGAATTCGGTCGGAGTGCGCGCATGGTTGGCCAGATGCAGCAGGAACTCCTTGCTGTGCTGGCGATCGCTGATTGCGAAAAAAATGCCGGTTGCGCGGACCAATTCGTCACTTTGAAAGGCGGCGCGGTCGGCGGCGCTTGGCACCGGCTCCGGCTCGGGCTTTGGCGGCGCGTCATTGCCGAGCTGATGGGCGGCGAGCTGGCCGTAAAACGTAGCCATATTTTCGGCGCCTGCGGCGTACCACTTTTTGGCGAGGTCGGGTTTGTTTTCGGCCTCGGCGGCGCGCCCGCCCCAATAGGCGGCGCGCGCTTTCGCATAGGGTGTGTCGGCGCGCGCCAGAATATGGGCGAAATCGTCGAAGGCGAGCGCCGGGTTTTTCTTGAAGCGCAGCGCGATATAGCCGAGCAGAAAATCGGCTTCGGCATAGGATTTGGGGTCGAGGACCCCGTGCTCGGCGGCGATCTCATCGGCCAGTTGGTAATTGCCGGCGGCAAGCAGGCGGCGGGCGATGATCTGGCGCTCATGCCACCAGGCATCGGGATGCAGCGGGTCGCCCGGATTGGCGCGCAACATGGCGACCGCGGCATCGGTCATGTCCTTTCTGCGCCGCCAGCGCAGCTCTTCATAGCGCAGGCCCGACTCGGATTGCAGCTGGGCCGGCACCCTTGCTACCAGCAGATCGGCGGCCGGCGCCTCGAGCGCCAGCGCCAGGCGCGCCTCGGCCAGCGCCCGGTAATCGGGCGGCACCCGCGACAGCACACGCCGGGCGGCGTCGATCTTGCCGTCCCAGAGCAGCCGGTCGAGGCGGTTTTCGTGGTCCTCCACCGTTAGCACGGCGCCATGAACGGCAAGAAAATGCTTTTCGTCGAGCGCGTTGAAATCACCGTTGACCCAGGCTGCGCGCAACGCCGCGGTGCCGGCGGCGGTCTGACCCGCATCGAGCAGGATTTCCGCCGCTCGCACCTGACCGGCCGCGCTCAGCGGCGGATAGCGCTTGAACCAGGCACCGGCCACCGCGTCGCTTTCACCGGCCAACGCCTCTTCGGCATGGACGCGCAGCGCCTTTTGCTTTGGCCAGGTCGGGTTCTGTTCGATGAATTGGGCGATATCGGCGAACCGGCCGGGGGCGCCGGGACTGGCATAATCGAGCCAGCGCAGCATTTTGCCCGGGAGCGGATCGCTGCAGCCCGCGACCGCGGCGTAAGCGCGGCTCCAGTCGCCGCTTTGGGCGGCGGCAAAGGCGGCTTTGGCGGCGGCCAAATCGGGGCTCGACAGCGTTTGCGCCAACGCACCGGCAGCAACCGCGCATGCCCAGCCAAGAGCGACAAGAAAGCGGATCACAGCGCGCAAGCCCGGCCCCCCGTTTTTGCCGAGGCATAGTCGGGCACCTCATAACGGCTAAACGCCACCACAGGCAAGCGGCCCCGGCGCCGAGCGCGAAACCCGCGCGCGGCGCGGCCGGTCCGGCGAGGTTGAAGCCCGGCGTCGCCGGGTCTATCGTCTGTCTTCAAGGCCTCACCCCGGGGAGGAAACGATGTTCAAGGGATCGTTCGTCGCGCTGATTACCCCGTTCCGCAACGGTGGCGTCGACGAGGCCAAGTTTCAGGATTTTGTCGCCTGGCAAGTGGCGCAAGGAACTCACGGCCTGGTGCCGACCGGCACCACCGGCGAGGCTCCGACCCTGAGCCATGAGGAGCAGGAGCGGGTCATCGCGCTCTGCGCCGAGGTCGCCGCCGGCAAGGTGCCGGTCATCGCCGGAACCGGCAGCAACTCGACCGCGCACACGATCGAATTGACCCGCATGGCGAAAAAGGCCGGCGCCACGGCGGCGCTGATCGTCTGCCCCTATTACAACAAGCCGACCCAAGAAGGTCTTTATCAGCATTTCAAGGCGGTGCACGACGCGGTCGACTTGCCGATCGTGATCTACAATATCCCGGGACGTTCCGCGGTGGACATGAACAACGCGACGATGGCGCGGCTTGCCAAACTGCCCAACATCGTCGGGGTCAAGGACGCGACCAACGACCTTGCCCGGCCGTTGCGCATGCGGATCGAGATCGGGCCCGATTTTGCGATGATGTCGGGCGAGGATGCAACCGCGGTCGCCTATCTGGCGCAGGGCGGCGACGGGTGCATCTCGGTGACCGCGAATGTCGCGCCGCGCATGCTCGCCGATCTGCACGAAGCCTGGGCCAAGGGCGATTTTGCCACCGTCCGCCAGATCAACGAGCGGCTCGGCCCGCTGCACGATGCGCTGTTTGCCGAGACCAGCCCGGCGCCGGTAAAATACGCCGCCGCGCTGCTCGGCAAGTGCGAGCCGACCGTCCGCCAGCCGCTTTGCCCGATCATGCCGCAGACGCAAGAGCGGGTGGCGCAGGCGATGCGTGCCGCCGGGCTGCTGAACTGATTTGCCGGGGCGGGCGCGATGCGCAGCGGCGACCGCTACGTCGCCCAAAACCGTCGCGCCCGCCACGATTACGTGATCGAGGACACGCTCGAAGCCGGCTTGGTGCTCAAGGGCACCGAGGTCAAGGTCTTGCGCAACGGGCAAGCCAGCATCGCCGAAGCCTATGCCAGCGCGGAAGGCGGCGAACTTTATCTGATCAACGCCAACATTCCCGAATATCCGAGTTCGGCGCATTTCAATCACGAGCCGCGGCGACCGCGAAAGCTGTTATTGCACCGCAAAGAGATGAACCGGCTGCTGGGCGCCATCCGCCGCGAGGGGGTTACCGTCGTACCCTTGTCGATTTATTTCAACGAGCGCGGCCGCGCCAAGGTCGCGCTGGGTTTGGCGCATGGCCGCCGCAAGGCCGACAAGCGCGAGGCCGAGCGGGCGCGCGACTGGCAGCGGAGCCGCGCGCGGATCATGCGCGAGCAGGGCGACTGAACCTGTCCCTGCGGCCCGGGTTGCGCCGCGCGTGCGCCACCCCGCCGGGTCAGAAATGGATCTCGTATTCGGCCTGCCAGCGCCAAGTCTCGCGTGGCGCCCACGGCCTGATCCCGAACAGGATGCCGCCGTTCCATTTGAGAGAACCGGGTCCGATATTGTGGATCTCGCCGAACAATTGCGGGCCGATGCGATTGTCTTGGGGCCAGCCGGAATTGTATTCGGGAAACGCACTCGGCTGGCCGTAGGCTTGAAACCCGGGCTCGACCGGGGTGCCGAGCGCCAGCCGGGTTTCCCAGGCGTAGAGGAAACCGGGACGGCTCGAAGCGTAGGCGGTTCCGACGTCATGGGTCATAAACAGGTTGACCGTGTTGATCGTGTGCCACAATTCCTTGCGAAATATCGGGCCGAACGTCACTTCATTGGCCGTATCGGCCAATGTCGTTTTGCCGAATTCAAAAAAGAACCCGCTGTCCATCCAGTATTGACCCCGTTCCGTGAACTGGAGGACATTTTCCCAAGTGACCTGGCTGAAATGAATTGATTGACCGGGACCGGCGTCGCGCTGTTGTTCCAGTTCGAGTTCGGTGCGCCAAAAGCGGTTGACGCCATATTCGAACTCCTGAACCGAGCTCAATTCACCGCTATGCGCGGCCAGCGGATCCCGGCCGATGTCGCCGATCGGCTCGATCGCGAACTCGCCGGTTTCGGCATCCGGCATCTGCACCTTGAAGTCGGCCGCCGCGGGTGTTGCCAGGACGAGGCCGAGAAGTATGGAGCCGGGCCCGACCGCGCGAGCAAAAATGCGTCTCACGCGCAATCTCCTCGCGCCTCAACGCTCCGGCTGCGACGGCGGGGTGCGATTTCAGCGGGAAGCGGCGGCGACCGGCGGCAGACGCGGCGTCGCATCGCGCGCGAACAGGCGCATCAGGCCACCGATGACGATGATTGTCCCGAGATAGAAAATCACCTGGATCCCGGCCGGTTGCGCCGAATAGCCGATCAGCACATGCAACAACGTGCCGAGCATGCTGCGCTCGCCAAGAATGGCGGAGGTGTCCCATAAATCATTGCCGAGGGCGGGAAGCAGATTGGCCTGCATCAGAAACGCCGCACCTTGCGACGCCATCCCGGCGGCCAGCAGCAAGATCAGCCAGCTGGTCACCGTAAACAAACGCTTCAACGGGATGGCGACGAGACCGAAATAGATCAGCCCGCCCATCGCCACGCCGCCGATCAGACCCAGCGCGCCCCCCGCCAGCAGGCCGAGTGCGCCAATGCCCGAGGCCACCGCGATGCCGTACAGGAACAGCACAATCTCCGAGCCTTCGCGCAGCACCGCCACCGCGACCACAATGCCCAACGCGTAGAGCGGGCGACCGCCGCGCGCCACCTCTTTGCCAAAGCTGGCGGCCTCCGCGGCAAGCTCGCGGCCGTGTCGGTTCATCCAGATATTGTGCCAGCCCAGCATCGCCACCGCCGTAAACAGGACCGCGGCGTTGAACACTTCCTCGCCGATGCCGTTGACGGCCTCGGCAATTGCCCCGGCGCCGGCGGCAACCAGCGCCGCGGCCGCGACGCCCGCGGCGATCCCGCCGCCGACCCAGACCGCGCGGCGCGGCACCCCGCGGCTGGCCGCCAGCACGATGCCGACGATCAGTGCCGCCTCGAGCACTTCCCGAAAGACGATAATCGCGGTCGCGAGCATCGGATCACCGCTTGTCGCAGGTTGTCTGGCGCTATTTGACGATCAGGTGGCCGCGGGTCTGCGGATGGAAATCGTCAAAGAATTCATAGCTTCCGGGGTCGAGGGGGCCGACAAAGACGGTAACCTCACGACCGGGCGGGACGACCTTCTCCCGATGCAACTGGCTGCTTTCGAATTCGGAGGCGGTCGGATTGTCATTGCGCACGACGAGCTTGACCTTCACGCCCGCCGGTATGTGCACCTCGCTCGGGACGAACTGGTTGTTCTGCAAAGCGAGCGCCACGCTCGGCGGGTCGGCCTTGACGGGTATGGCAAACGCAAAAGCAGCGGCGGCGGCGGCGAACGGGAGGAGACGGCGCATCGGAACCTTAGAAATGCGAATGCGAACGTCTCTCAATGTCACCCAGGATGCCGCCTGGGGCAATGACAAATCCGTTACGACGGCGCGACCGTGCCATGCAGATTGCGCATCGGTCGGCCGGGCTCGACGGCGAGACGCTCGAGGAGCGCGGCAAAAACCGCCTCGAACATCGCCGCCGTCAGCCGGCCGGTATTCGTATTGAGCCGCGAGCAATGGTAGCTGTCGGCAAGCAGCCGCCCGTCGGGCAGCGTATGCACGGCGCCGTGCCCGAACCGGAACGCCGCTCGGCGCAGGCCCAGCGCCGCCAGCACCGCGTCATGTGCGATCGCACCCAGTGCGACAAACGCGCGCAGCCCCGGCGAGGCGGCGATCTCGGCCGCGAGAAATTGCCGGCAGGCGGCAATTTCGGCCGGTTCGGGGCGGTTCTGCGGCGGCACACACCGCACGGCGTTGGTGATCCGCACCCCGCACAGCACCAACTGGTCATCCGCCCGGGCCTGGTAGCGGCCCTGCGCCAGCGCAAAGCGGGCCAGGGTCGCATACAGCAATTCGCCGGCGTAATCGCCGGTAAACGGACGCCCGGTGCGGTTGGCGCCGCGCAGCCCCGGCGCCAGCCCGACCACCAGCAACCAGGCTTGCGGATCACCAAAGGCCGGCACCGGCGCGTTGAACCAATCCGCATGCGCGGCCCGCTGGATCGCGCGGAACCCGGCCAGCCGCGGGCACAACGAGCAGTCGCGTCCCGGCAACAGCACCGGCGCAGCCGGCGCCGGCGCGGCCGGCGGCGTCAGCCTCACGCCTCCTCGACCGGTTCGGGGCGGGGGCGCGAGTCTTCGCGCGGGTGATGGTTGCGGGCGATGCTCGGGGCGAGATCCTGCAATTCGATGAAATTGTCGGCTTGGCGGCGCAGATCGTCGGACACCATCGGCGGCGACGAACGGATCGTCGAGACGACCGACACCCGCACCCCGCGGCGCTGCACCGCCTCGACCAGCCGGCGAAAATCGCCGTCACCGGAAAACAGGATCGCGTGGTCGATAAACTGCGCCATTTCCAGCATATCGATCACCAGCTCGATATCCATATTGCCCTTGACCCGGCGGCGACCCAGGGCATCGGTAAATTCCTTGGTCGGTTTTGTCACCATCGAATACCCGTTATAATCGAGCCAATCGACCAGCGGCCGTATCGGCGAATTTTCCTGATCTTCGACCAATGCCGTATAGTAAAAGGCACGGATCAACCGGCCTTTGGTCCCAAAAAGTTCAAGAAGCCGCTTGTAATCGATGTCGAAAGCGAGGCTGCGGGCCGCGGAGTAAAGGTTGGCGCCGTCAATGAATATGGCGAGCCGCTCCTCAGGATAGAAAATCATCGTAAGCAATACTCCAACCGGGTGAAAGTTCACAAAAGTTTCGTATAGCGTCAAGGCCCGGTCAAGCGCAACCTCGGATCGCCTATCACCGCCGCCTTGTCGTCGGCCGGCTTGCGGCACGGCGCGGCGGATCGTGACCGGCCTGAGCGGGCGTTGCCACCGGCGGATGGCGGGTTGCGGTGCGGCGAATCTCGGCCGGCTCGAATAGCGAGGCTGGACGAGTGCGCCGACCTGCCGGCCTGCGCGCGATCGCCATGATTTCGGGTGCGGCATCGGCCGCTTCGCGTCAGTTTCGAAGGGAATGTGGGGATCGTGGCGTCGGCGGGTCGGTCACCCGGCGGGCGGTACGGTTCTTCGCTGATCG
>JAJPIH010000180.1 GCA_021324875.1 Alphaproteobacteria bacterium | reverse complement strand
GGCGTCGGACGAAACATGCAGGACCATTATGTCGCGCGGGTTTCCTATCCGGTGGTTGGCGCCCAGACCGCCAACGAGCGCTCGCGCGGCCTGCCCTTGGCCGGCGAAGTCATGCGCTGGATTTTCACCGGCAAGGGCATGCTGACCTATAGCCCGTCAATTGTCGCCGCTTCGGTGACGGTGCTGCCGGAATCGGCGACCCCCGACATGCAGGTGACCTTTGCCCCGGGCAGCTTCAAAAACGGCCAGATCGGCGAGTTGGAGGAGACCCCGGGGTTGAGTGCCGGGGCCTGGCAGATGCGACCCCTGTCGCGCGGCTATGTCGAAGCGCGGTCAAGTCGGCCCGGCGACGCCCCGGCCATCAACCCGCGCTATCTGTCGGAAGAAGCCGACCGGCGCGCCGTCATCGGCGGCCTGCGTTTCGCCCGCCGGCTGTTTGCCACCGGCGCGCTCGCCAGGTTCGTGCGCGAGGAAACCTTGCCCGGAGTTCAGGTCCAGAGCGATGACGAGCTGCTCGACTATGCCCGGCGCTACGGTGGCACCTGCTATCACGCGAGCTGCACCTGCATGATGGGCTCGCATCCGATGAGCGTGGTCGACAGCGAGTTGCACGTGCATGGCCTCGACGGCTTGCGCATCATCGACGCCTCGGTAATGCCGGCGGTCACGTCGACCAACACCAACGCGCCGACGATCATGATCGCCGAGAAGGGGGCGGCCTTTATCAAGAACGCCGCCCGTCAGCGCCTGGCAGCCTAGCCGAGCGCACCCGACCGGTCCTCGGCTAAGACCCGGGGCCGGCCGCGCCCGGCCGTCTTTTGCGGCCAGCGGGCGGTGCTGCTCCGGCGGCCTTGGCGCCGGCGACCGGTGGGGCGCGACGACGCGGGGTTGGGCCGGTCAGATGGTTGCGCGGGCACGCCGGAAGAGGCTAAGACCGGAAAGGCCAAGCCAGCGAGGGAGTAACGTCGTGGCGCGCGGAGAAGACCAGCACCAAAACCCGAAATCAAATATCGAGATCGCGCAGGAAGCCGAAATGCGCCCGATCGGCGAGATCGCGGCAAAGCTCGGCATTCCCGACACGGCGGTGGAGCCTTACGGCAAATTCAAGGCCAAGATCGCCCTCGACTACATCCGCTCGCTGCCCGAGCGGCCGAACCGCAAGCTGATCCTGGTCACGGCGATCACACCGACCCCGGCCGGCGAAGGCAAGACGACAACCACCGTCGGGCTCGGCGATGCGCTGAACCTGATCGGCAAAAAGGCGATGCTGTGCCTGCGCGAAGCCAGCCTCGGGCCGTGCTTTGGCGTCAAGGGCGGGGCGGCCGGCGGCGGGTATGCCCAGGTGGTCCCGATGGAGGACATCAACCTGCACTTCACCGGCGATATCCACGCGATCGGCGCCGCCAACAATCTGCTCGCGGCGTTGGTCGACAACCACGTCTATTACGGTCTCGATCCGCAACTCGACCCGCGCCGGGTGACCTGGCGCCGGGCCCTCGATATGAATGATCGCGCCTTGCGCTCGGTCGTCTCGTCGCTCGGCGGTGTGGCCAACGGCTTTCCGCGCGAGGACGGCTTCGACATCACCGCGGCCTCGCAAGTGATGGCGACGTTTTGCCTCGCCACCGACCTGCAGGATCTGAAACGGCGGCTCGGCAACATCATCGTCGGCCAAACCCGCGACCGCAAACCGGTGACTGCGGCCGACATCAAGGCCGCGGGCTCAATGACGGTGCTGCTGAAGGATGCGCTCGCCCCCAATCTGGTGCAGACGCTCGAGCACAACCCGGTCTTCATTCACGGCGGCCCGTTTGCCAACATCGCCCATGGCTGCAACTCGGTGGTCGCCACCACCTCGGCGCTGAAGCTCGCCGATTACGTGGTCACCGAGGCCGGTTTCGGGGCCGATCTCGGGGCCGAGAAATTCTTCGACATCAAATGCCGCAAAGCCGGGATCGCGCCCGATGCGGCGGTGGTGGTGGCGACGGTGCGGGCGCTCAAAATGCATGGCGGCGTCGCCCTCAACGCGTTGCGCGAGGAGAACCTCGCAGCGCTTGAAAAAGGCTTTGCCAACCTCGCCCGCCACCTCGCCAATATCGCCCAGTTCGGCGTGCCGGCCGTGGTCTCGGTCAATCGCTTCAGCGCCGACACGCCGCGCGAGCACGCCTTGCTAAAGGAAATGTGCGAAGCCCAAGGCGTCAAATGCGTGATCGCCGACCATTGGGCGCAGGGCGGGGCCGGTGCCGTCGATTTGGCGCGCATTGTCGTCGACCTCGCCGAGAGCGGCCAGGCCCGCTTCAAACCCCTTTATCCCGATGACATGCCGCTGGTCGAAAAACTGCGCACGATCGCGCAGCGGCTCTATGGTGCCGCCGACATCGAATTGAGCAGCGCCGCGCGCGACCAGTTTGCTCAACTCACCGACCAGGGGTTCGGCCATTTCCCGGTTTGCGTCGCCAAGACGCAGCTCAGCTTTTCGACCAACCCCAATCTCAAGGGCGCCCCCAAGGATCATATCCTGACGGTGCGCGAGGTGCGGTTGTCGGCCGGGGCGGAATTTGTGGTCGCCATCTGCGGCGAGATCATGACCATGCCCGGCCTGCCGCGCATTCCCGCCGCCAACAACATCGAGATCGACGCCGAGGGCCGGGTCACCGGGCTTTTCTAAGAGCTGGGCTTTTCTAAGCGTTTGAGAGCCATGGCGACCAGGCTTTCCGACACGATGGTGATGGCTGTCCCGCATAAGGCTGTCGAGCAGATTATCCTGGGCCTTTACGATCCGATCAATGCACATCCGGTCAAGCGGATCGCCTTCGAATTTCCCGAGGAATTGCGCCAGCATTTCCGGCGGGAACCGCGCAGCCGGTTGCGGAAGATCCAAAGAGTGCGGTTTAAACCGAATAACCGAACCGGTTCGGCTAAATTTTATTTCGATCTGCTGTTCGACGATCGGTTCGGCAGCGTCGAGATCCAGAATATGCGACTGATTATGGAGGACATTACCGACGAGTATCAAGGCGCTCGACCGGTAAAGGACCCCGCGGAGATTGGCGAATGGCTGCGCGACTTTCCCACCCGATTGGCGGATCGTCTGGACAACGGAGAGGATGTGCTCGATCTGATCCCGGATTAGCTGCGGGTCGGATCGGCAAACTTATTGCGGCGGTTTGAGGGAAAAGTGGATCCGCAGGCGGTCAAGGCTTGGCGGCGCGAGGAGCGCAAGCGCTTGCTGGCGCTGCGCACCGCGGCGCCGATCGCCGACCGACGCCGCTGGGGCGCGGTCATCGAACGGGAAC
The DNA here is from genome assembly GCA_021324875.1 of Alphaproteobacteria bacterium. Lineage (GTDB taxonomy): Bacteria > Pseudomonadota > Alphaproteobacteria > ATCC43930 > CGMCC-115725 > AP-15. The sequence goes on along the minus strand of JAJPIH010000180.1, from coordinate 10,749 downwards.
TCGAGCGCCTGGTGGCCGAGCGCCCCGGCATCACGCTTGGCGCCTATTGGCCGTTCCAGGCCGAGTTCGATCCCCGCCCGCTGATCGAGCGCCTGATTGCCGCCGGTTTCGGTATCGCGCTGCCGGTTGTCGTCGACAAAAAGGGGCCGCTCGAATACCGGCGCTGGCGGCCGGGCGATCCGCTTATCGATGGGGTGTGGGGGATCCCGGTGCCGGCGCGGCGTGATGTCGTCGTGCCGCAAGCCGTGCTGGCTCCGCTCGTCGGCTTCGATCGTCAGTGCTATCGGCTGGGCTATGGCGGCGGCTATCTCGACCGCACCTTGGCCGCCCTCGTACCACAGCCGGCCGCGATCGGCGTTGGCTTCGAATTGTCGCGGCTCGAAACGATCTATCCGCAGGATTTCGACATACGGATGAATTTTATTGTGACCGAAGCCGGAAGCCGTCGCTGCTGAGCCCGCGCCGGCCCGACCGTTCGGCGCCCGAAAGAACCGGGCCGGGCATCGCCGGCGCGGCGCCGCCGCCGAGCGGCCGATTGCGGCCGGTGACGATCCTGATCCGGCAGCGTTGTCCGGAGGGTAGCGACGGCGGCTCAGCCGGCGCCAAAGCAATGTTCCTTGCCCGGGAAGCGGCGGGCGCGAACCTCGGCGGCGTAGCCCTCGGCGGCAGCGCTGATCAGCGGCGCCAGCTCGGCGTAGCGCTTGACAAAACGCGGCGTGAATTCGGTAAACACGCCGAGCAGGTCGTCGATCACCAGGATCTGGCCGTCGCAGGCAGGCGAGGCCCCGATCCCGATCGTCGGTACCGGCACTTGTTCGGTGATCGCGCGCGCCACCGGTTCGAGCGTGCCTTCAATCACGATGGCGAAGGCGCCGGCCTCGGCGATCGCGGTGGCGTCGGCGGTCAGCTCCGCGGCGGCGTCATGACCACGGCCTTGGACCCTGAACCCGCCGGCGGCGTGGAGCGATTGCGGCATCAGCCCGATATGGCCCATCACCGGCACGCCGCGTCGGGTCAGGAAGCGCACGGTCTCGGCCATTTCGCGGCCGCCTTCGAGCTTGACCGCGGCACAGCCGGTTTCGGCCATGACCCGTGCCGCATTGCGAAACGCCTGCTGCGGCCCCTCCTGATAGGCGCCGAACGGCAGATCGACGACGACCAGCGCCTGGCGCGTCGCCCGCACCACCGCGGCGCCGTGGGCGACCATCATCTCGAGCGTCACCGGAAGGGTGCTGTCAAAGCCGTAGACGACCATGCCGAGCGAGTCGCCGACCAGCACAAAATCGACATGCGGATCGATGAGCCGCGCGATCGGCGCGGTATAGGCGGTCAGTCCGACGATCGGGACGCCGCCCTTGGCAAAATCGCCCAGCGCCCGCCGCCGGACCCGGCCCGGAGTTTGTGTCTGTGCGCTCATCGTCACCTCGCTCCCTCCGCCGCCAATGTATGACGCCGTGCAGCCGGGTTACACTGCCGCCTGGCGACAGCAGCCATGATCCGGGAGCCGAGATGAACGATGCGATTGTTCTGCCCGCGCTGACCAGCCTGGGCGAGATCGGTCAGCCGCTGCGGCGCAAGGAAGACCAGCGCCTGCTGACCGGGCGCGGCCGTTTCAGCGACGATTTCAGCCTGCCCGGGCAGGTCTATGCCGCGATCGTGCGCTCGCCCCACCCGCATGCGCGGATCGCGCATATCGATAGGGCGGAGGCGGCCGCCATGCCCGGCGTGCTCGCCGTGCTGACCGGCCGTGACTGCGCCGCCGACGGCCTCAAGCCGATCCCGCACAATCCGGTGCCGCAGACCCGTTATGACCTGAAATTGACCGGCCCCGGCGGCGGCCCGATCTTCATCGGCCCGCAAATGCTGTTGCCGGCCGACAAGGTGCGCCATGTCGGCGAGGCGGTGGCGATCGTTATCGCCAACACCGCGGCGCGGGCGCAGGACGCGGCCGAGCGGGTCGCGGTCGAATACGAAGAATTGCCGTGGGTCGCGCGGATCGAGGATGCGCTGGCCCCCGGGGCGCCGGCGATCTGGGAGGAAGTGCCCGACAATGTCTTGGTCGACACGCATTTTGGCGACGCCGACGCGACCGAGCGCGCTTTTGCCTCGGCCGACCAGATTGTCGAGATGGTGTTTCATATCGGCCGCGTGACCGGCGTGCCGATGGAGCCGCGCGCCGCGCTCGGACATTGGGATGCGACGACCGGCCGCTACACGCTGTGGGCCGGAAGCGGCGGGCCGGTGCGGCAAAAGACCGAGCTGGCCGCGGTGCTGGGAACGCCGCCCGAGCAGGTTCGGGTCGTCTCGCTCGATGTCGGCGGCAATTTGGCACGCGCAACCGGCTCTATGTCGAATCCGGCCTGGTGCTGTGGGCCTCGCGCCGGGTTGGCCGCCCGGTCAAATACACCGCGACCCGTGCCGAGGTGTTTCTGACCGACTACCAGGGGCGCGACCTGTTGACCCGAGTGGCGCTCGCGATGCGCGCCGGCGGCACGTTTCTGGCGTTGCGGGCCGACAATGTCAGCAATGTCGGCGCGCGCTGCGCGTCGCTGTCGCCGCTTGGCAAAGGCTCGGCGCTGGTCACCGGCAATTACCGCATCCCCGCGGCGAGCCTGCGATCGCGCGCCGTGTTCACCAACACGATGCCGACCAATGCCTATCGCAGCTCGGGCCGGCCCGAGGTCACCTATGCGATCGAGCGGCTGGTCGACGAGGCCGCCCGGCGGCTCGGCATCGACCGGATCGCGCTGCGCCGCATGAACCTGGTGGCGCCCGAAGAGATGCCCTATCTGAACCCGATCGGCGCGCGCTATGACAGCGGCACCTACGAGGCCAATATGGACCTCGCGATCCGGACCGCCGAGTGGGACGGGTTCGAGGAACGCCGTCGGGCGGCGGCGACGCGCGGCAGATTGCTCGGGCGCGGCCTTGCCAATTATGTCGAAAGCTCGATCGGGGCGCCGCGCGAGCGCACCGAGATCGAAGTGACGCCGGCCGGCCGGGTCCGGGTCGTGATCGGCACCGGCCCCAGCGGCCAGGGCCATGAGACGAGTTTCGCCCAGGTCGTGGGGGCCTTGTTGGCGGTGCCGGTCGCGGCGATCGACATCGTAACCGGCGACACCGACATTGTCAGCGTCGGCGGCGGTTCGCATTCCGGGCGCTCGATGCACCACTCGGCGACCCTGTTTGCCAAGGCCATGCCCGAGCTTGTTGCACGCGGCAAGAGGGTGGCGGCCCAGCTCTTCGGTACAAGTCCCGAACAGGTGAGTTTTGCCGAGGGCCGGTTCACCGCGCCCCCGCACAATCAAAGCTTCGATTTTCTTGAACTGGCGCGCGAGGCGGCGAGGCTCGGCGGCGACGGCGAGATCGCCGTCACCTGTGACAACGAAATGCACGATCCGGTTTTTCCGAACGGCTGCGCCGTCTTCGAGGTCGAGGTCGATCCCGAGACCGGCATCGTCGAATTGACCCGCTATTCGGTCGTCGACGATGTCGGGCGCTGCATCAACCCGCTGATCGTCCATGGCCAGACCCATGGCGGCGCCGCGCAAGCGATCGGCGAAGCGCTGTGGGAGGAATGCGCGCTCGATCCGGCTTCGGGCCAGCCGCTCAACGGCTCGTTCCTGGATTATGCGCTGCCGCGCGCCGACAATCTGCCGTTTTTCGCCACCCGTATTGTCGAGGTGCTGTCTCCGACCAACCCCTTCGGGATCAAGGCCGGCGGCGAAGGCGGCTGCACCCCGGCCTTGGCGGTGGTGGTAAGCGCCATCCTTGACGCGCTGGCGCCGCTGGGGGTGCGCGAGATCGACATGCCGGTAACCCCGTTCAAGGTGTGGCGCGCGATCCAAGCGGCGCGGATGGCCGATCCCGGCATAAAACGCGTGGCGGTCGCTGATTAGAGAGGGTCACCAATCATGAATTTTTGCCGACTTGGCTTGCGACCGTGACCGCCGCGGCTGTGCGGCGTGGGGCGCTGCGCTGGGCTGGGGGCGCCGCACCCAGGCGGCGTTGCAATACCGCCAGATAGCGGTGGTATTGCCGTTCGCGGCTGAATTGGACTGCACAGCGCTCGCGCCCGTTGCGGCCCATAAGCGCGGCCTTTTCGGGATGGTCGAGCAGGTCTTCGAGCGCGTCGGCAAGCGCCTCGGGATCGCCGGTTCCGAACAGGATACCGGTCTTGCCGTCGACAACCGCCTCGACCAGGCCATCGAGCCGCGAGGCGACAACCGGCAATCCGCAGGCGGCCATCTCGATCGCGGTCAGGGTCAAGGATTCCCAGCCTGTGGTCGGAATGACCCCGCAAAAGGCGCTGCAAAAGATATCCTTGATGTCGTTGCGGTAGCCGCCAAACCGGATCTGCTCGTCGAGGCCTTTGCCGGCGTAGATCGACGTGAATTTTTCGCAGTCGCCCGGGCGGTTGCCGCAGATCAGAAAGGCCAGGTCCCGACGCTTGCGGCGGCCGAGCAATTCCACTGCGGCTTCGACAAGGATGTGAATGCCTTTGCGGCGGATCACATGGCCGGCGAACACAGCCACGCGCTGATGGCGGGGAAAACCGAGGTGCTGATGGACGTAATCGGAGCGCGGCGCGCGCAGCCATTCGGCATCGACGCCGAGCACCGGGGCGATGTCCACCAAGGCGGCGGGGACGCCGCGGTCGCGCATTGCGCGCTCGGCCATCGCGCGCGATTCGAAGATAAGCCCGTCGAGGCGCGAACGCGACAGCGCCACCTGCAGCCGCTTGAGCGGGTATTTCCAGCGCGGCTGCGGTCCCGAGATCGGCGCTCCCCAATAAGCGAGGATCGTGCGCGCCCCGGCCCTGCGCAAGACCAGAGAGAGCGGGTCGGTGACGTCGATATCGAGCAGCTGGACCAACTCGATCCGCCGATCGCGCACATAATCGGCGAGCTGCGCCTTGCTTGCGGCGCTGTGGTCGAACGCGGTTGGGAACACCTCGATCCCGGCCGGCAGATGCAGCGGCGGCCCTCGCTCCAGCGAGGCAAACGCAAAATGCACGCGGCTCGGGTCGCCACCCGCGAGTTCGACGCCGGCGCGCGCGAACATCTTGTCATAGAGCGAAATCGCAAAACCCGGGTTCGATCCCCACAACGAGACAAACAGCGACGATACTGACTTATTCATGCTAGGAATTGCTGCTGCCGCTTAGCGATCTCTATCAAACGCAGTCGAACGAATTTCCTCTCATGCCGGTTAAAACGATTGCGGCAAATTTGGTAAATGGTCCGACGGATGCGGTCTTGCCGACCGGTCTTTCGCCTCCAACGCCGCCGCTGCGACGGCGTCTGAACCGCGCCGATCAAAGCTGGGCGCTTGCTTTTGTCGCACCCTATATCGCGGTGTTTGCCGCCTTTTTTCTCTACCCGCTCGGGTATGCGCTGTGGATGGCGGGCCGGCCGTCTCTCTTTGAAGAGTTGTATTCTGACCCGCGTTATCTTCCGACGGTTGTCAACACGTTGTTGTTTGTCGGGCTCGGCGTCAATCTCAAGATGTTCGCGGCATTGCTGCTATCGGGCTATTTTGTTGTTTCAAGCCGGTGGCGGCGGGTTCTGCTGGGCGTCTTTTTCGTGCCCTGGGCATTGGCGGCGGCCCAGGCCTGCGTGTCGTTCCACTGGATGCTGATCGGGCCCGAAGGGCTGGTGAATGGCCTGCTGCGGGTACTGTTCGGGATCGAGGGCCCAATCTGGTTCAACCACCGATGGCTCGGGCTCGGCGCCGATATTCTCGCCTATAGCTGGAAATGGTTGCCGTTCTGGACGGTCGTGTTTCTCGCCGCGCGCATGACCATCCCGCGCGAGCTTTATGACATGGCCGAACTCGACGGGGCGGGCGGGCTGCGACGCTTTGTCCATGTCACCGTTCCGCTGCTGGCCAACCTCTATTTGGTCTGCACCCTGCTCTCGGCGCTGTGGGCGCTCGGCGATTTTGTCACCGTCTACCTGGTGTCGGGCGGCGGGCCGGCCGGCGCCACCGAGGTGCTGGCCACACTCGGCTTCAAATACGCCTTCGAGGTCATGCAGCCGGAGCTCGGGGTGGCGGCGGCGATGTCGGCGCTGCCCTTGTTGATCCCGGTCGCGTTCGTGCTGATGCGCCGCCTCGCGGCGGCCGAGGTAGCGCTGTGAGTGCGCCGGCGCAGAATCCGGTGTTACGGCCAGGATTTCGCTGGCGCAGAGCGCTGCGGCGGACCGGCTCGCTGGCTCTCGGCGCCGGGCTTTTGTCCTGGTCGCTGCTCCCGGTCTACAACATGCTGCTGATCGCGCTCGATCCCGAGGAGGGGGAGATCGAGTTCGACGGGAATCTGTGGACGTCGCAGCCGTCGCTCGACGGGTTCGGCGCGGTTCTGACCCAGCAGGCGCGCTATCTCGAGGAATTCTGGAAACAGTTCGGCAGCAGCCTTTATATCGGGCTGGCGACGATGGTGTTGACGGTGCTGTTGGGATCGACGGCGAGCTTCGCGATCAGCCGATTGCGGCTCAGGCGAGGCTCGCTGTTGACCAACGCGGCGCTGCTTACCTATGCGGTGCCCGCCTCGTTTCTGATCGTGCCCTATTACCGGGTTATGAACAGCTACGGGCTCCTGGGGGGCCATTGGGCGGTGATCGCCGCCCAGGTCACCTTTGCCGTCCCGTTTTCGCTGCTGATCCTGCAGCTTTACGGGCAGTTGATTCCGACAGAGCTCGATGACGCGGCGCGGGTCGACGGCGCCTCGGCGCTGCAGGTGTATTTTTTGATCTATCTGCCGCTAATGGCTCCGGCCCTGGCGCTCGTCGCGATCTTTGCGCTGATGCTGTCATGGAACGATTATCTTTACCCCGCCGTCCTGCTGTCGGTGCGCAACATGACGATCGCGGTGACGCAAGGCCAATTGTTCAGCGACACCGATGCGGCCTGGAATGCGATGATGGCGGCGGCGGTGATTTACGTGTTGCCGCCGGTGCTGTTGATTTTCGCGCTGCGCCGCTATGTCGCCGCCAATTTCGCCCGCCGCGAGGTCGCCGCGTAGCGCCGGCGACCGGCCCTCCCGCCGCCAATCGCATCACGCCCGCGCGGGCGACGCCGAGGAACGCGGCGCGGCGGCGCGCGCGAGCCGGTCATTGATCGCCCGGCCAAGACCGGTATCAGGGATCGGCATCACCGCGATCCCCGAAAACTCCGGCCGGTCGAGCCGCCGCAGCAGGGCAAACAGATTGCCGGCCGCCTCGATCAGATCGCCGGAACGGCTCAACCACAACACTTCGGCAAAACCGGGCGGCGGCGCGTAGGGACCAAAGGCGAGCAGCGCCTCGCCGGGCCGGGCTGCGGCAGCCTCGAGCCGCAACGGCAATGACGGCGCGTAATGGCTCGCCAGCATCCCCGGCGCGCGGATCGCACCTTCGGGCGCGGGTTTGCCGATCGGGCCGAGAAAAGCTTCCAGGGCTTCGAGGGTGACCCCGCCAGGGCGCAGCAACACCGGCGGCTCGACGGTCAAATCGAGCACCGTCGATTCGATGCCGACCGGTGTGCGCCCGTGATCGAGGATCAGCGCCGCCGCGTCGCCGAGTTCGTCGGCGACATGACCGGCCTCGGTCGGGCTGATACGTCCCGAGCGGTTGGCCGATGGGGCGGCGAGCGGGCGTGCGGCGGCGCGCAGCAGCGCCTGGGCAACAGGATGCGCGGGCGCACGCAACGCCACCGTATCGAGACCGGCGCTGGCCAATAGCGAGATCGGGCAGTCGCTGCGGCGGCGCAGCACGAGGGTCAGCGGCCCCGGCCAAAAGCGGTCGGCCAATTGCTCGGCGCGGGTGCCGAACGCCGCATAACGCGCCGCCTCGGCTGCCTCGCTCACATGCACGATCAGCGGGTTGAAATGCGGGCGGGCCTTGGCGGCAAAGATCGCCGCGACCGCGCGCTCGTTTGTCGCATCGGCGCCCAGCCCGTAAACGGTCTCGGTCGGAAACGCGACCAGCGCGCCGCTGCGCAGCAGCATCCCGGCCTGCGCGATGGTTTCGGGCGTGGCGTGTGCGAGGGGCATGCCGTTAAACGCGAATGCGATGATCTTGCCCGGCGGCAGCGGCCCGGCTGCGGGGCATTGACAACCGGTTTTGCGAGCCTAGCTTTAGAACAATTCTAAGAAGCCTGTGCAATTTGGTTGAACCCGGAGACTAGCGATGGATGATGTTCATCTGACCCCCGCCGCCGGCACGCCCATCGGCGACGCCCAGCGCGCTGCAACCGGGCAAATGCTAGACAACACCACAAACGAGAGCAAGTGCCCGTTTGACGGCAGGTCCCGCCCGCTCACTAACCGCGACTGGTGGCCGCATCAGGTCGACCTTCAGGTCCTCCACCAGCACTCCGACTTGTCGAACCCGATGGGCAAGTCGTTCGACTATGCCAAGGAATTCAACAGTCTCGATCTCAATGCGGTGATCCGCGACCTGCATGCCCTGATGACCCAATCGCAGGATTGGTGGCCCGCCGATTACGGGCATTACGGCGGGTTGTTCATTCGGATGGCGTGGCATCTTGCCGGCACCTACCGCATTGGCGATGGCCGCGGCGGCGCCGGCGCCGGCCAACAGCGCTTCGCGCCGCTCAACAGCTGGCCCGACAACGCCAACCTCGACAAGGCGCGCCGGTTGCTGTGGCCGATAAAACAGAAATACGGCCGCAAAATCTCCTGGTCCGACCTGATGATCCTCGCCGGCAATGTTGCCCTCGAATCGATGGGCTTCAAGACCTTCGGTTTTGGCGGCGGCCGCGAAGATGTGTGGGAGCCCGACCAATCGATCTATTGGGGGCCCGAAGGCAAGTGGCTGGCCGATGAGCGCTACCATGGCGACCGCGAATTGCAGGAGCCGCTGGCGGCCGTCCAGATGGGGCTGATCTACGTCAACCCCGAAGGGCCGAACGGCCGTCCGGACCCGCTGGCGGCGGCACGGGATATTCGCGAAACCTTCCGCCGCATGGCGATGAACGACGAAGAAACGGTGGCGCTGATTGCCGGCGGCCACAGCTTTGGCAAGGCCCATGGCGCCGGTGATCCGTCGCTGTTGGGGCCGGCGCCGGAAGCCGCCCCGATCGAGGAGCAAGGCCTTGGCTGGAAGAGCCGGTTCGGCACCGGCAAGGGGCCCGACACGATCACCGGCGGTCCTGAAGTCGTCTGGTCGCAGACCCCGACCCGCTGGAGCAACAACTTTTTCGCCAATTTGTTCGGCTACGAATGGGAGCTGACCAAGAGCCCGGCGGGTGCCTGGCAATTCAAGGCGAAAGACGCCGAGGCGACGATCCCGGATGCCTACGACCCGGCCAAGCGGCACGTCCCGACCATGCTGGTGACGGATTTGGCGCTGCGCGTCGATCCGATTTACGAAAAGATCTCACGCCGCTTTTATGAACATCCGGACGAGTTCGCCGATGCGTTTGCGCGGGCCTGGTTCAAGCTGACGCACCGCGATATGGGTCCCAAGCGGCGCTATCTCGGCCCGCTTGTCCCGGACGAGGAGCTGATCTGGCAAGACCCGATCCCCGCTGTCGATCATCCGCTGACCGGCGACGCCGAGATCGCGGCCCTGAAGGCCAAAATTCTCGCCTCGGGTCTTACCGTTTCGCAGCTGGTCTCGACCGCCTGGGCGTCGGCTTCGACGTTCCGCGGTTCCGACAAGCGGGGCGGGGCCAACGGTGCGCGGATCCGCCTGGCGCCGCAGAAAGACTTGGACGTCAACCAGCCGGCGCAGCTGCGCGAAGTGTTGCAGACGCTGGAAGCGATCCAACGCGACTTCAATAACTCGCGGTCCGACGGGAAAAAGGTCTCGCTCGCCGATCTGATCGTTCTCGGCGGCGGCGCCGCGATCGAGCAGGCCGCCAAGGCTGCCGGATACGAGGTGAAGGTGCCGTTCGTGCCCGGGCGCATGGATGCGCGGCAAGACCAGACCGACGTTGACTCTTTCGCGCCGCTCGAGCCCAAGGTGGACGGGTTCCGCAACTATCAGCGCGGCGAAGAGCGCCTGTCACCCGAGGAGGCGTTGGTCGATCGGGCCCAGTTGCTGACCTTGACCGCTCCCGAGATGACGGTTCTGGTCGGCGGATTGCGGGTTCTGGGCGCCAATGCCGGAAGGTCGCCGCACGGCGTCTTCACCAAGCGGCCCGAGACGCTGACCAACGACTTCTTCGTCAACCTGCTCGATATGGGCACAGAGTGGCGAGTGTCGGCCGGCTCGCCCGGCGTCTATGAGGGGCGTGATCGCAAAACCGGCGAGCTTAAATGGACCGCCACCCGGGTCGATCTGATCTTCGGTTCGCACTCGCAGCTGCGCGCGTTGGCCGAGGTTTATGCCTGCGCCGATTCGGGTGAGAAGTTCGTGCAGGATTTCGTGGCGGCCTGGACCAAGGTGATGAACCTCGACCGGTTTGACCTGGCGTGATCCGGCGCCCCTTGCGCGAGGGGTTTTGCCATGCGCGGGCGCTGACGGGGCCTCGTCTGGTCTGATGGAGATCGCGGCTGTGCTTCTGCGTCTCGCCTTTAGCGCAAGAAGCGGCGCGCGGGCGCTGACCCGGGTCTGACGGGCGGCTTCGCGGGTGGGGCAGCCGGCCTCCGGGCCATTCGGGCCGAGGGGGTCAGCGCCACAGCTCTTTGCTGGCCAGTGCTGCACCCTGGGCGAGGGCCTCGAGCTTGGCCCAGGCGATCTGGGGATGGACCCGGCCGCCAAGGCCGCAATCGGTCGAGGCGATGACCCGCTCGCGCCCGACCAG
>JAJPIH010000200.1 GCA_021324875.1 Alphaproteobacteria bacterium | reverse complement strand
TCAGCCACCGTGTGGCGGTCATGTATCTCGGCAAGATTGTCGAGCTTGCCGACAAAGACGCGCTGTTCTCGCGGCCGCAGCATCCCTATACCGAGGCGCTGCTGTCGGCCGCCCCGGTGCCCGACCCCGACGCTGCCGGCCGGCGGATCATCCTCAAAGGCGATGTGCCGAGCCCGGTCAGCCCGCCGCCCGGCTGCCGGTTTCACACCCGCTGCCCCTATGCGGTCGCCCGCTGCCGACAACAGGAACCGGTGATGCGCGAGGTTGCGCCCGGCCACCAGGTCGCCTGCCATCTGCGCCCGCCCGACCCCGCGCTGCCGTCTGGGGCGGGCTGAAGAAGCGCGCGCGACAGCGCGCCTCGCCGCGCAACCGCGCATTAGCGCATATTGCCGGTGTGACCGAGCGAATAGCGGCCCGGCTGCGGCCACACCGTTAGGCCGTGCGGCTCCTTGCCGACCCGGACCTCGCTGACGCCGCCCGTGGTCGTGTCGATGTCATAGACGACATTGTCATAGCGGCCGGATAGCCATAAATCCTTGCCGTCGGCGCTGACATTGCCCATGTCCGGGCTGCCGCCGCCCGGGATCGGCCAGGTCTTTACGACCGAGCGGCTGGCGAAATCGATGACGCTGATGCTGCCCGGGCCGTGCGCCGGCCCGTGGATCTTGTGCGAGCCCCGGTTCGAGACATACAGCTTGGTGCCGTCGCGGCTCGGATAGAGCCCATGCGTGCCGATCCCGGTCGGGATGAAACCGACTTTGGTGAAGCTGTCGCCATCGACGACCCAGACCCCGTCGGCCAGCATATCGGCGACGTAGAACACCTTGCCGTCAGGGGCGATGCGGATGTCTTGCAGCATGCCGTGGGCGTCGAGCTTCAGATAGCCGACCACCTGGCGCGTGACCATGTCGATCTTGACCAGACCGCCGCCGCGGAATTCGCAGGTAAAGATCGCATAGCGGCCGTCGATCGAAAAATCCGCATGATTGACGCCGGAACAGCCCGGGGTGGCGATCGAGCCTTGCAAAGCCATCGTGTGCGGGTCGCGAAAATCGAGCCGCTTCAGCCGCTCGGCAACGACGATCGCGGATTTGCCGTCGGGTGTGAAATACATGTTGTAGGGGTCGGCGACCGGGATGCTGGGCCCCGGCTTCCCGGTTTTGGGATCGATCGGGGTCAGGCTGCCCTCGCTGCGCCGCCGCCCGTTATTGGCCACCCACAGGGTCTGCAAATCCCAGGCCGGAACGACATGCTGCGGAATGACCCCAACCGGAAACCGGTCGACGACGCGGTGCGTGGCCGGGTCGATCACATAAACATCATCGGAGCGCAGGTTCGGCACATAGATCCGCGACAAGTGGCCGGCGACCGCGGGTGAGAACATGTTGGGCCCGGCGGCGCTGTACAGATTGTTCGGGTTCAGCACCGGCGGCATGCCGGGGACCGTGTCGATTGCCGCCGGCTTGAGCACCGGCGCCGCGGGTGCGGCCATCGCCGCTGCGATCGGCGCCGGTTTCGGCGTCCCGGCGGATTGTGCGACCCGCACGATGGTCGCCGCCGCCGAACACAGCAAGCCAAAGCCGCGCTCGACGCTTTCCGCCGGCCAGATCGGCAGCCGACAAGCCCAGACCAGGAGGGCGAGGAGCGGAACGGCCCACAAACCGCGGTAAAGCCAGCGGCGAACGACCTCGGGCAAAGACACCTCCAAGGAAACGTGCGTTAGAAGGGCGGTTGGCGGATCGTCAATGCGGTTGGGTGGCGGCCCTGATCGCGGCCACACTGCGCGCCACGATCAGATTGACGCCGAGTTGGCCGAGGGCGGCGCTGGCGCGGCGCGGGTCGCCATGAGTGCCGTCGCCCGGCTTGGTCTCACCCAGCAGATCGGCGCGAACCAGAGCGGGATCGGTGGCGAGCATCAGCGACGTATCGAGCAGCCCGGCATGGCTGCCGATTTCGGCTTCGCTGTAGCCCTTCTGCTTCAACAATTGAGCGAACTCGATTTCGCTCGCGCGGTAATATTCGGTAAGGGCAATCGCGCGCACCGGCGTTCCCGCCCATTCGCGATCGAGGCGCTGCGCCACCGCCTCCTCGTCCTTCTGGTAGCCGCCGTGGTCGCCGAGAAAGACGATATTGCGAAAACCCGCGAGCTTGAAGCTCTTGGCCGCATATTCGAGCGTGGTTTCAAAGGCTGCGGCCGGCACGGTGATCGTGCCGGGAAATTTGAGATGCCCCGAGGGGCGGTTGATGTCGCCCTCCGGGACATAGGCGATGACCGGCGCGACCAGCGCGTCGCCGAGCGCGGTGGCGATTTTCGCGGCCAACACTTTGACCCGGACATTATGCTTGCCGAGCGCCATATGCGGGCCGTTTTGCTCGGTCCCGCCGATCGGCACAAGAATGGTGGTCTTTCCGGAGGCGATTGCGGCGCGCAGTTCGGGCCAGGTCAGTTCTTCGAGGTAAACGCTCGGCGAGGCGGCAAAGGCTGGCATGGCAATAGCGACAATGGCCAGCAAGGCTACAACCCATCTTCTCGCCATCGGCCCCCCTCCCCGCACCGGGCAACGCCCATCGCTGACCCGCCGCCAGACCTCAACCCGCGCGGTTGCGCAATCAGCCGCAGAAATGACGGCAGGAAAATGGCGGCGCCGTAAGCGAGCAACGGCGCGGCGCGGCCACGGCAAGAGCAAGGCCGCAGAGCCGCGGCGCAGACGAATCGCGCGCCACGCGCAGCCGAGGCCATTCATGCACCCCGGCCGCGAACCTGGACAAGCGCCGCACTTCTCCCTACGGTTTTTCAGCGAAAGGCGAAGCGTGGCTCTCTGTAGGCGGATACCGGTGTGCGGGCGGCGGCGTCGCGGTTGGGCGGCGCGCGCGGCCGCGTGGCTCGGGATCGTCGGGCTTTGCCTCAACGCGCTGTTGCCGATTCGCGTGGCTGTCGCCCTCGCCGACGATCTCGCGCGCGCCGACGCGTGCGGCCATTACGATGCCGACATCGCCCAGCCGGACCCGGCCTGGCGCTTCCTTGCCCTGTTGACCGGGCAGGACGCGACAGCCGATCCTTTGAAAGCGCACAAGGGTCTGCACCCGCCGGGCGGGATCATCTGCGGCTTTGTCGCAACCCCGGGGGCGTTTGCCGCACCGGTGCCGGCGACCTTGCTGCGGCCGACGCATCGCGCCCGCCTGCGCCTGAGCTTGGCCGCAATCGCCGACCCGCCGTCGGTGGCGGCCTCCGCCTACCATTCGCGCGCTCCTCCCGCCGGCCGGCCCCAGTCGAGCTGAGCCATCTGTACCGGAGAGCCGGCGCGGCGCTCCGGTTTCCGCCATCCGTTCGGGAGTACGACCATGCATCGCGATTGGTGCCGCGGGCTTGCCGCCGCAGCTGCGGCAGCGCTGCTGCCCGGCGCCGAGGCGGCCGCACACGGCTTTGCCGGCGACCGCTTTTTCCCGGCCACGATCCTTACCGACGACCCGTTTGTCGCCAGCGAGATGTCGCTGCCGACGGTGACCCTGAACCCGACCCAGAGCGACGGCTCGCGCGAACTCGATCTCGGCAGCGACCTGTCGATGGCGATTACCCCGAAATGGGATTTCACGATCGGCAGCGACTGGGCCCATATCAGGTCGCCGGGCCTGCCGGTGGTGACCGGGGGGACCGGCCTGACCACCGGAACCCAGTATCAGCTGTTCATCAACGCGCCGCATGAGGCGATGGCGCTCGCCGGCCTCGATGTGACCTGGCGGAATACCGGCAACCTCGCTGCCGGAGCGCCCGATTTCACGACGATGTCGCCGACCATCGACTTCGGCAAAGGGTTTGGCGACCTCCCGGCCGCGCTGTCGTGGCTGCGTCCGTTCGCGCTGACCGGCAACATTGCCGTCGACTTTCCGGTGCAGACCAAGACCAACGGCACGCTGAACCCGAATGACGTGTTTTACGGCTTTGCGGTCGAATACAGCATCACCTACCTGCAGAGCGAGGTCAAAGACATCGGCCTCGGGACGCCGTTCAACCGGATGATCCCGCTGGTCGAGTTTGCCCTGACCTCGCCGTTCAACCGCGGCTATGCCGGTACCACGACCGGGACCGTGCAACCGGGGATGATCTGGGCCGGGCAGTATTTCCAGGTTGGCGCGGAGATGATCATCCCGACCAACAGCCTGTCGGGGCACGGGATCGGCGGGGTCGTGCAATTGCATTTTTATCTCGATGACCTGTTCCCGCACGGCATCGGCCGGCCGATCACGCAATGGTAGATCGTGCAATGCTAGGCCATCGCCTCTCTGCCGCCGCGGCGGCGGCCATCGCAATCGTGCTCGCGGCCTCGACGGCGGCCGCGCATGCCTTTCTCGACCATGCGAGCCCCGCGGTCGGCAGCACCGTGCCCGGCGCCCCGTCAGCAGTGACGATGTGGTTCACCCAGCAGCTCGAACCCGCCTTTACGACCGCGACGGTCACCGACGCCGGCGGGAAATCGGTCGCCAGCGGGGCCGCTCAGGTCGACCCGAAAGACCCGACCGAGCTGCGCGTGCCGCTGAAGCCGCTGCCGCCGGGAACCTATAGCGTGTCCTGGCACGCGCTGTCGGTCGATACGCATACCACCGAAGGCCATTTCACATTTGCGGTCGCGGGGCGATGACCAACGGCCGGGCGCGCCCGCCGCAGCGGCGCGGGTGATGGACAGCCTGTTGATCGCCGCACGCGCGGTCCATTTCGCCGCGACGATCTCGGTTGCCGGGGTCTTCGCGTTTTTGTGCTTTGTCATCCGCGCCGAAGCGCCGGTGCCGCTCGCTCGCCGGTTGCGGTGGCTCGCCGTGGCCAGCCTTGCGCTCGCCGCGCTGTCGGGCGCCGCCTGGCTGGTGCTGCTCTCGGCGCGGATCAGCGGCGAAGGGTTTACCGCCGCGCTGACCCGGGGCGCCGCCGCCACCGTCCTGCTCCACACCCGGTTCGGCACGGTGTGGAGCCTGCGCGCCGGGCTCGCGGCGGCGCTGGCGGTGCTGCTCGCGCTGCCCGCCCGATGGCGCGGAAAAGGCTGGCGCTGGGTCGGGCTCGCCCTCGGCGCCGCGCTGTTGGGCTTGCTCGGCTGGGCCGGTCATGGCGGGGCGACACCGGGCCGGCCCGGCGAATTGCACCTTGCCGGCGATATTGTCCATCTGCTGGCCGCGGGCGCGTGGGTCGGCGCGTTGGTGCCGCTGGCCCTGGCATTGGCCGAGACCGGGGAGGCCGAGCCCGGGGGCGGCGCCGCCGGAACCGGTCAAATCCGCGCCCTTGTCTGGCGATTTTCGGTTCTGGCCGCGGTCAGTGTCGGTTTCCTGTTAGCCGGCGGGATCGTCAACACCTGGTTTCTCGCCGGCACCGTTCCGGCGCTGATCGGCACCCTTTACGGCCGCCTGCTGCTGGCCAAGATCACCCTGTTTGTGGCGATGGTCGCGTTCGGATCGGTCAATCTGCTCCGCATGTCGCCGCGGCTGGCCCCGGCGGCGGCCCGTGACGCCGGGCCGCTGCGCGCGGCACTCGGCCATTTGCGTCGCAATGCGCTGGTCGAGGCGGTACTCGCGGCGTTGGTCATCGGCCTGGTCGCGACGCTCGGCATCCTCCCGCCGGGCCTGCACAGCGAGCCCGGCTGGCCGCTGCCGTTCCGGATCGAGTTGGCGCTGCTGTCGCCGCCGGCGGTCGCCGTGCTGGCTCTTGCCGCCGCCTTGGCCGCGACCTTCGCCGTCGCCGCCGCGGCCAGCGCCGCCGCCGGGCATTATCGCCGGGCGGCGATCGCCGGCAGCGGGTTGGCGCTGTGCGCTCTTGTCGCCGCGCTCGTCCTGCGCCCGGCGGCGCAGCCGGCCTATCCGACCAGCTTTTACGCGCCGGCCGAACCCTACGCCGCCGCCTCGGTCGCCCATGGCGCCCGCCTTTACGCCGAAAATTGTGCGCTGTGCCATGGCCGCGACGGCAAGGGCGACGGCCCGGCCGCCGCCAGCCTGCCGCGACGCCCGGCCGATCTGACCGCACCGCATCTGTTCGCCCACACCCCGGGGGATCTGTTCTGGTGGGTCAGCCATGGCAAAGGCGGGGTCATGCCGGGTTTCGCCCCGGTCATGAACCCTGCCGACCGCTGGGATGTCATCAATTTCATCCGCGCCAGGGCGGCGGGCATCTTGTCGCGCACGCTCGGCGCTCAGGTGACCCGCGCCATCGCCCCGAGAGTGCCCGATTTCGCATTCGAGACCGGCCATACCCAGCACACGCTCGACCGGCTGCTGTCCCACGGACCGGTGCTGGTGGTGCTGTTTACCGGCCCGCCGCCGCCGGCGCGACTTGCCCAATTGCAGGCGTTGCGCGCGCGCTTCGCCACCGCCGGGCCGGCTCTTCTGATCCTCGATCTGGACCCGGGCGGGGCTGCGCCGGAAGCGGCGGGGATGGCGAGGGTGGAACCGCGGGCCGCCGCGATCCTGCCGCTGTTCCGCTCACCCGCCGATGGCGGCGAAACCGATCTGCTGCTCGACCGCGCCGGCGAGGTGCGGGCCCGCTGGACCGCCGCGAGTGCCGGCGGCCCGGTCGCAGCGTCGGCGCTGACCGTCGCTACGGAACAGATCAGGGAGCTTCCGCCGGCGGCGGAAAGCCATGCCGGCCATGTCCATTGACGCGGGGAGGATCCGCCGGCCCGGCCGCTTCGGCGCGGGCGGCGCTACCGGTCCTTGCCCGGCGTGACGGCGATGCGCGTCAACAATGCGGCCGCGGCCTCGGCCTCGGCGGCGCGCTTGGCCGAGGCGGTGGCGGTCGCCGCAGCGCCGCCGGCGATGCTGGCGGTGACCGTGAACCGGCGGGCATGGTCGGGGCCGCGGGCCGCAACCACCTCGTATTGCGGCAGACCCAGCCCGCGCGCCTGCGCCCATTCCTGCAGCGCCGTCTTGGGATCGCGCGGCGGCCCGGACATCTCGGCGATCAGCGGCTCCCATTGCCGCCGGACAAAACCCGCCGCCGCCTCTAACCCGCCATCGAGATAGATCGCGGCGATGACCGCCTCGCACGCATCGGCCAGGATCGCCGGATTGGCGGCCGAACCGGCGGCCCGTTCCGCCGGCGACAGGATCAAAAAATCCCCGAGGCCGAGCTGTTCGGCGACCCGCGCCAGCGTTTCGCGGCGCACCAGATGGGTCAGCCGCCGGGTCAACAGGCCTTCCGGCTCGTCCGTGAAGCGTCGCCACAGCATATCCGCGACAATCAGACCCAGAACCCGGTCGCCGAGAAATTCGAGCCGCTCATAGCCGTGGCCGTCGCGACGGCCGCGGCGCCCGCGGCCGGAGGCGAGCGCGCTGCGATGGGTCAGCGCCTCGGTCAACAGCGTCCGTGCTGCGAAATCATGGCCGAGGCGGCGGCTCAGCGCCGTGAGCGTGGCCGCGGCACCGGAATCATCCGGCATGTTCAGTGAATACCCTTGAACAAGCGATTATAGCGGATCGCAAACGGCCACTTCCAAAATTCCCACCAACGCGCCGACCCGTCGGTTGAAAAGAAGATGAATTGCGCTTTGCCGACCAAATTCTCCGCCGGCACATACCCCACCGCCGACAGCACGCGGCTGTCTTGGGAATTGTCGCGATTGTCGCCCATCATGAAATAATCACCGGGCGGCACGTGGTATACCTGGGTGTTGTCGAGCGGGCCGTTGTCGCCGATCTTGATGATCCGATGCTGCACGCCGTTGGGCAAGGTTTCGATATATTGCCGCATCGGAATGACTGCACCGTCGGTTTCCTGGTAGAGGTAATCCTGGATGCGTTGCCGGGGCACTTCCTTGTCGTTGATATAGAGTTCGCCTTCTTTCATTTGAATCGTGTCGCCGGGCAGACCGATCACCCGCTTGATGTAATCGGTCGAATTGTCGGTCGGGAGTTTGAAGACGACGACATCGCCGCGCTGCGGGGGATGAAAAAAGATCCGGCCGGAAAACAGCGGCAAGCCGAATGGCAACGAAAACCGGCTATACCCATAAGAAAATTTGGATACGAACAAATAGTCACCGACCAACAAGGTCGGGATCATCGAACCCGACGGAATATTGAACGGCTCGTAGGCGACGGTGCGGACGACCAAAGCAATCAGTACCGCATAGACGATGGTTTTTACGGTGTCGACAATACCGCCCGAGGCTCGCTTTTTCGAGATCGCCTTGCGCGCTGAATTGGATTTCATCACATCCCCGCCGAGCCGATGGCGGCCGATCAAGCCAAGCGCACCCGCCCAAGTCAAGCGCTAGGCGCGCACCGCCACTCCGCCGCAAGCCGCTCTTGTCATCAGCCCGATCCGGCCGGGACGGCGGAGATAATCACCACGGCTTGGGCCATCGGCGGCTCGTCGGTCAAGCTGACATCAAGCCGCGGCGTCATCCGCGCCGGCGTGATTTCCGCCAGCCGGCGCAACGCGCCGCCGGTCAGGCGCATGGTCGGCCGGCCCGAAGGCAGATTGACGACCCCCAAATCGCGCCAGAAGACACCGCGGCGGAACCCGGTTCCGAGCGCCTTGGCGCAGGCTTCCTTGGCGGCAAAGCGACGCGCATAGCTGGCGGCGCGGTTCGCGCGGCGATCGCATTTGGCGCGCTCGGCGGCGGTGAAGATCCGGTCGAGAAAGCGATCGCCGTATTCTTCGATGACCCGCTCGATGCGGCGGATATCGATCAGATCGCTGCCCAGCCCAATGATCATCGCCGGCGGGCGGCCCGCTGCGGCGCGGCCCGGCGCGGCGCGGGCGGCGGCCGCCTCACCCGCGCGCCCTTTCGACCGAGTTGATCACCGGATTGGCGCGCAAGGCGGCAATGATCGTGGTCAAATGCTTCACATCGGCCACCTCGATATCGAGCATCATCTCGAAGAAATCGGTCGACCGATTGGTGATCTTCAGATTGGTGATGTTGCCGCCCTGTTTGCCGATCACCGTCGTCAGGCTGCCGAGATTGCCGGGTTCGTTGGCGATCATGACATTGAGCCGGCCGACATGGGCGGTTTCGCCGTCATTGTTGCTCCACGCCACATCGAGCCAACGTTCGGGTGTGTCGGCAAAATTTTCCAGGGTCTCGCAATCGATGGTGTGGATCGTGACCCCCTTTCCGGTGGTGACGATGCCGACGATGCGGTCGCCCGGGAGCGGATGGCAGCACCCGGCGAAATGCAGCGCCATGCCGGGGATGAGCCCGCGGATCGCGACCGCCGTGTCGGTGTGGCCGGCCTTGCGCCGCGCCCGGGCCAGCGAGACGACCTTGGCGCGGTCCTGGCGCTGCGGAAACACCGCGGCGACGACCGCCCGCCCGGTCACCAGCCCCTGGCCGACCGCGACGTAAAGATCCTCGATCGCGGCGCAGTTGAAGGTCTTCAGCACCGCCTCAAGCGGCCGTTCGGAAAATTCGCAACCCTCCTGGCGGAACGCCTTCTGGACGATCGCCTTGCCGAGATCGAGATATTGCGCGCGCTGCTGGGTGCGAATAAAGCGGCGGATGCGCGCCCGCGCCTTGCCGGTGACGACAAACCGTTCCCAGGTGGGCGAAGGGCGCTGCGCCTTTGAGGTGATGATCTCGACCTGGTCGCCATTGCCGAGCACGGTGCGCAGCGGCAGCAGCCGGCCATTGATCTTGGCGCCGACGCAGGTGTCGCCGATCTCGGAATGCACCGCATAGGCAAAATCGACCGCGGTGGCGCCACGCGGCAAGGCGATCAGATCGCCCTTCGGGGTGAAGCAGAACACCTGGTCCTGGAACATCTCGAGCTTGGTGTGCTCGAGAAACTCCTCCGGCCCCGAGGCGTGGTCGAGTATGTCGAGCAATTCGCGCAGCCAGCGATATTGCGGCCCCTCGGTATTGCCGACCCCTTGTTTGTAGCTCCAATGGGCGGCGACGCCGAATTCGGCGACCTCGTGCATGTCGCGGGTGCGGATCTGGATCTCGATGCGCTGCCGTTCCGGGCCGATCACCCCGGTGTGCAAAGAGCGGTAATTATTGGGCTTGGGGGTGGAAATATAGTCTTTGAACCGGCCCGGCACGACGTGATAGGCCGAATGAATGAGACCAAGCGCGTGATAGCAATCGCCGACGTTATCGACCAGAACGCGAAAGGCCATCACGTCCGAGAGCTGCTCGAAGGCAACGCTTTTACGCTGCATCTTGCGCCAGATCGAGCATGGCGTTTTCTCGCGGCCGGCAACCGACGCGCCGGCAAGGCCGCCGTCGCGCAACACCCGCTGCAACTCGGCCTCGATGCGCGGCACCAGAGTTGCGCCCTGGTCGCGCAGGAATTCGAGACGGGCCGCGATGCTGTTGCGCGCGTCGGGCTGGAGTTCGGCGAAGGCCAGATCCTCGAGCTCGTCCTTCATCCGCTGCATGCCGAGGCGCTCGGCCAGCGGCGCATAGATTTCCATCGTCTCGCGCGCGATCCGCCGCCGCTTCTCGTCATTGGTGATAAAGCGCAGCGTGCGTATATTGTGCAGCCGGTCGGCGAGCTTGACCAACAGCACGCGGATGTCCTCGGACATCGCCAACACCAGCTTGCGGAAATTCTCCGCCTGCTTGGTCTGGTCGGATTGCAGCTCGATGCGCGAAAGCTTGGTGACCCCGTCGACGAGGCGGGCGATTTCGGGGCCGAACACGCGGTTGATGTCGTCGAGCGTGGCGACCGTGTCTTCGACCGTATCGTGCAACAGCCCGGTGATGATCGACGCGCAGTCGAGTTTCATCTGCGCCAGGATGCCGGCAACCTCGACCGGGTGGGAAAAATACGGGTCGCCCGAGGCGCGCAGCTGGGCGCCATGCGCCTTCATCGAAAACACATAGGCGCGGTTGAGCGCGCCCTCGTCGGCGTTGGGATCGTAGGAGCGGACAAGCTCGACCAGTTCGAATTGCCGCATCATGGCAGTCGCCCCGCGCCGGGGCCCGACGCCGCACGCCTCGGCGGTCGCCGCGCCCGCTTGCCTGCGACCTCTCGCGCCGGCCCGGTCTTAGAGATCGTCTTCGTCACCCGTCAGATCGGCATCCGGCAGATCGCTAAGGTCGTCCTCATCCGCCTCGTCCTCGCCGCCCAGCACATCGCCGGCCAGTTTCTCGTCGAGTTCGTCTTCGGCCAGCTCCTCATCAAGCCCCGGCTCCTCGTCGAGTTCGGCGTCGTCCTCGAGTTCCGCGTCGCCGAAGGTTTGGGCATCGACGCCTTCCTCTTCGGCGGCCACCCCCTCGACCGGCGGGGTCAGCCCGAACACGCTGGTATCGAGTTCGAGTTCGCCCGCCTCCTCGGCCTCGTCGAGCTCGACATGCTTTTGCATGCCGCGAACCACCGCCTCGCGCAGATGGGCCAGGCCGACCGTCTCCTCGGCGATCTCGCGCAACGCGACCACCGGGTTCTTGTCGTCGTCGCGATCGAGGGTCAGCGGCGCGCCGGAGGTAATTTCGCGCGCCCGCTGGGCGGCAAGAAGAACCAGCTCAAAGCGGTTGGGGACTTTGACTACGCAATCTTCAACGGTGACACGCGCCATCTTGGCATTCACCCTTAGTAGCTGAATATGACAGTATATGGGTCGCGATTCGGCACGGCAACATGTTGCGCCGGCGTGCGGAACGGACAAATCGGCACGGCTGCGGCGGCCGCCGGCAAAACCGCCGCGACGCCGCCGCAAAGCGATCCGCGGCCGGCTTCTCCATCCTCTCCCCGCGCCATGCGCCGTTGCGCGCCGGTCGCAGCGCGTTTGTGGAGGTCGATCCGCGCCCGATCGCGCTCTGACCGGCCGCGCATTCGAGGTACTACCGCCGACGCGCGTTTTCGAATTTTTTGCCGATTGCCCGGATCCGGGATCGCGCCGCCTCCGCGGACCATTCTCGCCGGCTTCGGCGGCGGCGCGCCAATCACCGGCATGGCGGCAGGGTCGGGCGGCTATCCCGGCGCGATCTCGCGCAGATGGTCGGTCGTGTTGATCGCGTTGATCGTGAACACGCCCCGGTCGAAATCGAGCTCGTTGATCGCGCAGGGATGTTGAGCAATGCGCCAATATCCGGCCAGCGGCAGCCCGAGCGCGTGGAGCAGGATCACCCGGTTGACGCTGTCATGTCCAACCATGACGACGGTGCCGGCGGGGTGACGCCCTGTCCCGATCCGCAGGGCGTCGGTCACCCGCATCAGGACCTTCTGCAATGTCTCCCCGCCCGGAAGCATCGCCCATTCGGGCCTTTGCCGCCACAGGTCCAGCTGATCGGCCCAGCGCGCCCTCACCTCGTCCACGGTGAGCCCTTGCCATTCGCCGTAATCGATATCGGTCAGAGCCTCCATGGGCGTGGGTTCGAGCGAAAAAGGCCGGGCGATTTCCGCCGCCGTCGCCCGGCAGCGACTGAGCGGGCTGCAATAGACTGCCGCCGGCCGCCAACTTGCCGCGATGCGCCGCGCGGTCGCCGCCGCTTGGCGATGTCCTTCCGCCGTCAATCGCAGATCGGCGCGGCCCCGGAACCGCTCGGGAGAGATGCCCGCGACATGTCCGTGGCGGAGCAGGAGCAGCTTGGCCATGGCCGATTTCCCTCAAGACAATTGCTTCTCTGGTATCATCCCATGAACACCGCGGCGCGCATTAAGCGCAACCTCCCGCCGCTCGGCTCATGCGCCGGGACCGGCCACGGGTCCGCTCGACGCGGCGGTCTTGGGCGCGGTCTTGCGGAGGGTCGTCGGAAGCGACCGGATCGGCCTCGTCGAGGCCGCGAACCTGCCGGCGCCTGACATGCGCGTGCGAGGCCGCGATCTCCCCCGACGATTTTTGGTTAAGCGGATCGTAGTGATTGGAGTGCATCATGGGGTTGCGCCGGGACCTACCCCGGTCGGCCAACCCCGACAACAGCAACGGCAAAACAATGATGGTCCGGCGAGTTTTTGACCTCCTACTCACCTTCCCGTCGGCGGCGTTCGCACCGCTCGCCACCCGCTGCGGCAGAATCGCCAAGACGCGCCCGAGGCGAGGCGAAAACATGGCTAGGCTGGATCGCAGGCGGCGAACTATGCAGATTGGGAAAATGATCCTGCCCGCGACAAAAATTTGCGATGCCGGCGACAAGCCGGCAACCCCGCGTCCGACGGAGGCTAAGCCTCGGCCGCCGCGTTTCGCGCCCAGCGGCAATCCGGGCGCGCGCCACGGCGCGGTGCCGCCCTTCGATCGCTGTGGCGGCTGCCGAAAATGCGTCGCCGCGGGCGGCGGGATGCGCCAGTTTCACCGCTGGATGAGACCGCGGGCGAAGGGAGCAGTGATGAAAATTTGGCGCATTGCCGTGCTCGGCGCGTTGCTCGCCGCCGGGCTGAGCGGTGGCGTTCCGGCGGCGTTGGCGGCGGAGCCCGCGGCGCCAGCCAAGCCGGCGATCGAGCCCGCGGCGGCCAATGCGCTGATGCGCATGGGCCAGACCCTTGCGGCCAAGCAATTCTCGTTTGCGGCGCGCACGATCCGGGTCTACACCGACCGGAACGGCGAGTTTCTGCACGTCTTTCACCAGGTCAATGTGGTTGTCGACCGCCCCAACCGGTTTCTCGCCCAGTCGGTCGGCGACGACGGCACGACCAAATTCGTGTTCGACGGCAAGACCGCCTTTGTCTATTCACCGGAACACAACAAATATGCCGAGATCGTGGTCCCGGGCGGCACCATCGACGCGCTGATGAAGGAAGCCGTCGGCCGTCTCGGCGTCGATTTTCCGCTTGCCGATTTCCTCAGCCCCGCCCCCAACAAGGCGTTTCTGACCGGGGTTACAACCGGCCGGGTCATCGACACGGTGACGATCGACGGCGCCCCCTATCTGCATCTTTTCTTCCAGCAGCCGCCCGGGATCACCCTGGAATTATGGCTCTCGATAAATGACCAATCCCTGCCGCGGCGGATGATCGTGACCTATAGCTCGCTGCCGGGCGCGCCGAATTTCATCGCCGAATTCGCCGATTGGAATTTCGACGTCCACCCGCCCGCCGCCGAGTTTTCGTTTACGCCGCCGGCGGGCGCCGAAAAGGTGGCGTTGCGCGCCAGCGCGCCAGCGCAACCAGCCGCACCAACCACGGGAGCCAAATGATGAAGAGGCTGGGCGTTATTGCCCTCGTCACGCTTGCCGCGGCACTGCCGGCCGCGCCCGACGCTTTCGCCTGGGGCGCTTATCGCGGCGGCGGGGGCTATTACCACGGCGCCTGGGGCGGGTCGTTCTCCCATGGCGGCGGAACCTGGCATGCGACGACGGCCCGCGGCGGCACCGCCTCCGGCGGCGGCGGGTCATGGAGCGCGCACAGCGCCTATGGCGGCAGCGCCTCGGGCGGCGGCGGCTCGTGGAATGCTACCGGCCGTAACGGCGGCACCGCCTCGGGCGGCGGCGGCTCGTGGAACGCCCATGGCGCCTATGGCGGCACCGCCTATGGCTATCATGGCGGGTCCTATAACGGCGCCTACTATCACGGCGGCACCTACTACCACGGCGGTGCCTATTACGGCGGTGGCGCCTATTACGGCGGCACCACCGTCGTCACCCCGGGCTACAGCGGCTGGGGGGCTGCGGCGGCGGGCGCCGCAGCGGGGGTCGCGCTGGGCGCCGCCACCGCCAGTGCCGCGACCTCGGCCGCCTATGCCGCGGCCAGCACCAATTACTATCCGCCGCCCTATTACGCCCCCTATCCGTGGTAGCGGCCGGCTTCGGTAGCGGCCGGCTTCCGCCCGGTTGCCGATGGCGGCGACCGCGGCGGCGCCTGCCCGCGGGCTCGGTGCGACCAAGCCGGCGCCGGCCGTCGGCGCGTTGCGCTGTGCCGGCCGGCGGCCTTTACAAAGCCCGGTCGGGCGAGAAATGTCGGCGACAAACAACGCGTCACCCGACCGTCCCTGCGCCGTCCGCGTTCTTCTCCCGACCCCCGCCACGCTCGGCAACACCGCATCCTCGACGCAAGGAGAATTCGATATGAAAAGCGGTTATCTGTTGGCCCTGGCGGCGGTGCTGCCTTGTCTCGCCCCGGCGCCGGCGCCGGCCCAGCCGCAATACCCGATCATGGACCGGGTCGCCCAGCGGGTTATCCAGAAATACCAGAATTCGTCATGCGCCGAGCTCGCCATGCAGCGCGGGCAGCGAGCCGCGGGGACGCATGGCGAGATGGAAGAGCGCTTTGTCGCGATGCTGCGCTCAGACCCGCAGATGCGCCAGGCGTTTTTGAACCGGGTGGCGGGACCGATCGCCAACAAATTGTTCGAATGCGGCATGATTCCGTAACCCGCACGGAAAACATCCGGGCGCCGTGGGGGTCCTCGCAGCTGGTCGCCGGGGCGGGGCCGCCGCCTCAGCGATTAATCAGCCACAGCAGCAGCGACAACACGATGCTGACGACGAGGCAGGTGACGATCGGAAAATAGAACCGGAAATGGCCATGGCCGAGGATGATGTCGCCGGGCAGCCTTCCGAGCCCGAGCCGGCTCACCCACGGCCATGCCAGGCCGAGGGCGACCAGCAACAGACCGACACTCACCAGCCACCGCGCCATCGCCTCTTCCACTGCGCGAGATCGGCGCCGCGGGCCTCGCATCCGCTGCACCGCCCGCGGTCCTGTCAACGCGGATGCGCGCCGGCGGTTCGCCCCGCGCCCTGATTAATCCGACCCCTCGCC
>JAJPIH010000447.1 GCA_021324875.1 Alphaproteobacteria bacterium | reverse complement strand
TGCTGGGGCAGTCACCACGGTCCGCATCACGATGACATCCCGCTCAGGGACATCATCGATTTGATCTTTCGCGTGCATGCCGGCAGTTTCTCGATCGAGGCTTCGAACCCATGCCACGAGCACGAATGGCGGGTGTTCGAGGACGTCAAATTACCGGAAGGCGCCACACTCATTCCCGGTGTGGTCGGACATTGCACCGATTTTATCGAACATCCCGACCTGGTGGCCGAGCGGCTGGTGCGATATGCGCGGCTGGTCGGCCGCGAAAACGTGCTGGCCGGGACCGATTGCGGGCTCGGGACTAGGGTTGGTCACCCGTCGATCTGCTGGGCCAAATTCGAGGCCCTGGCCGAAGGCGCCCGGCGAGCGACCAGGGTTCTATGGGGCCGCGGGTGACCGGTCGCGCAACCGGGATCGGCCTCGTCCCGGTCCCCCGCAACGCCTATTTTCGGGCGCTGTGACCGAGAGGAGATGACCATGAAAGTCACCGGACGCTGTCACTGCGGTCAGATCGCCTTTGAGGCGGAAATCGACCCGACCCAGGTCAGGATCTGTCACTGCACCGATTGTCAAACCCTGACCGGCACCGCATTTCGTACGACCGTGCCGAGCCTGCCCAACACCTTTGTGCTGAAGAGCGGAACTCCCAAGATCTATATCAAAACCGCCGAGAGCGGGAACCAACGCGTGCACGCCTTCTGCCCGGAATGCGGAACCCCGATTTACGCCACCGCGCCGGGGGCCAATCCCCGCTCCTACGGATTGCGGGTCGGGGCGCTCGACCGCCGAGCCGAATTGCGTCCGAGCCGGCAGGGCTGGTGCCGCTCAGCTCTGCCATGGTCGATGGACCTCTCCGCGATCGAGCGCTTCGAGCGCCAACCTTAGCGTCGCGGCGAGGGCAGCGGCCGGTGCCGCGGCTTCCCGCCGCCTGACCCAGGCGGGAGCCTTGCTGTCGCCCGACCCGGTCCGTAACCGCTATCCGCGAACCGATTGAGCGGCGGCGGCCACCCGTTCCACCGCCGTGAGCCAAGCGTCGAGGCCGCGCTCGAACGGCTCGACCAGCACATGATCGACCCCGGCCGCGCCAAAGGCTGCAAGCCGGGCGGCGAGCGCCCCTTGATCCTGGCCGTCCCAGGCCGTGCGCAACGAGATCGTGAATTCGGGTTCAGGGCGCGCCGCCCTTAATCGCGCAACGATCGCCGGCGCCGCCTCGGGGGTGACCCGCGACCCGTGCCAGCCGTCGTGGCGCAGGGCTCGTCGCAATGCCGGCTCGGAGCCGCCGCCGATCCAGATCGGGATCGGCTTCACCGGATGGGGCAGCATCCGCATCTCGTTGATAACCGCCGGCACAAAGCGTGCGCGGAAGCTGACCGGATCCTCGCTCCATACCGCGCGCATCATCGCGATGCTTTCATCCATGCGCCGCCCGCGCTCGTGGAACGGAACGCCCAAAGTGGCGAATTCGGCTTCGAGCCAGCCCGCCCCGCCGCCGAGGATCAGCCGCCCGGCAGACAGGTTCTGCAGTGTCGCCAGCTCCTTCGCCAGCGGCAGCGGGTGGCGCAGCGGCAAGATCAGGACGCTGGTTCCGAGCCCGATCCGCTCGGTGCAGGCCGCGGCCCAGGTCAGGGTCAGCAGCGGGTCGTAAAAAATCGGCGAGGGTGGATAGGCCGCGTCTTTTGGCACGATAATGTGTTCGCTGACCCAGATGTCATCGAAGCCCAGCGACTGGGCCTGTACGGCAGCACGTCGGATCGCGTCGGGCGCGGCCTTGCGCCCGATCTGGGGCAGGTGAATGCCAATCCTCATCGCCGCGCCTCCTCTTTTTTCACCCGAGAGTTCCCCCAGCGATCATAACGGGGGCGGCGCGCCGCGCCCATCAGGCCGCGAGACGAACAAATAACGCGAACACGGCCGAGTCGGGTTCGCCGTGTCGGGCACTGCCTGACCGCCGCGGGTGCGAGACTAAATCGCAGTGTGATCCTTCTGGCGAATGGGCTGCGGTGCGGCGGCGCCGGCGCGGGCCCAATTGTTCGCGCGCCGCCGCGCGGCATTTTTGGTTATGTGCGGGCCAACAGCGCCCGGCACGAGCTGGTGGCTGATGGTACTTACGGCGCTCCTCGAGGTGGCTCCGCTCGAAGCGCAACGCAATCGGGTCGGGAGAGCGGGCCAATCGCGACCGGCGCCACCATGTGTGCCGGATGGTCGAGCATCTCGTCGCGACCACCCCCGCCGCCGAAGCCCAAGGGATTACGATCGCGACGAATTTTCTGAGAAATCCGTGCAATCGCCGAGCCGCCGACGCGGTTGCCACATTGTCGCAGTCGGTGCCGTGCAAAGCGCCGCTTCGCGCGCGTTGACGATGGACCCATCGGCGCCGCCGAACGCCGCATTTGTACGTTGTCGTCGCTTCGCTTAGCCTATGGCCCGCCTTCGAGGCGAAGCGATGACCGAAGCCGCACCTGCCCCCCGAGCCGCCGCCGCCGGACCGCCGCGCCGGCGCCGGTGGCGCTTGTGGGCGCGGTCAGCCCCGCCGACCGGTCTGCGCCGCGGCCTGGTCTTGATCCTGCTGCCGTCGATGTTGCTGGTCGCCCTGGAAATCTATCAGGCGGCGAGCCTCGTTCCGGCGCTGCAAGAAAGTCAGGCGGCAATCGCCCACAGTTTTGAGATCATTGCCGCCGCACACGCGCTCGACCGGTCGACCCAGGATGCCGAGCGCAGTGAGCGCGGCTTTCTGCTGACCGGCGACGACAGCTATCTCGAACCTTACGACGCGGCGATCGAGCGGATCCCGGAAAAGCTCAATCGATTGTACCTGCTGGTCAGCGATAACCCGGCCCAGCAAAACCGCCTATCGGTGATCGCCGACGAACTCAAAATCAAGCTCGCTGAACTCAAAGACGCGATCGCCGTCCGGCGCATGCAAGGCTTCGAAGCCGCCCGCGAGGCCGTCAAGACTCAGGCGGGCGGGATAGCGATGAGCACCATTTCCGACCATGTCAGCGCCCTGATCGAAGGTGAAAGCCGGCTTCTCGGCCGGCGGCAGGCGGCGTTTTTCAATCTTGTCCGGGTCAGTGCGGCGACGAGCACATTGGCGGCTTGGCTGGCCTTGGCCGTGATCATCACCGGCGGTCTGGTGCTGTGGCGCGGTTATCGTCGCCTCATTCGTTCGCAGATGTCTTTACAGCGTAGCGAGGAGCGCTTTCGGCTGCTGGTCTCGGGGGTCCGCGATTATGCGCTATTTATGCTCGACGTCGCCGGCAATATCGTCAGCTGGAACGACGGCGCCGAGCGGTTGTGCGGCTATCGCAACGACGACATCCTCGGCAAACCTTTTTCCACGCTCATCGCCAGCGATGACGCATCCGCCCCGGCCGCGGCAGCGCTGCTCGAAGGCGCGCGAACCGCCGGCAGCGCCGAGGATGAGAGATGGTGGACCCGCAAGGACGGCTCACGCTTCTGGGCCAACGCGGTAATCACCGCGCTGCGCAGTCCCGACGGCAGCTTGCGCGGCTTTGCCGAGGTGGTGCGCGATGCCACCGCCTGGCGGCGGCAACAAGAAGCGCTCGACCAGAGCCGGGCGGCGCTGGCGCAGCTGCAAAAGATGGAGGCCATCGGCCAGCTCACCGGCGGCGTGGCGCATGATTTCAACAATTTGCTGCAGTCGATTCTGGGCAGTGTCGAGTTGCTGCAGCGCCCCGACGGACTTGCCGATAGGGCCCGCACCGAGCGGCTGCTCGACACGGCCCGGCGCGCCGCCGAACGCGGCGCCACGCTGACCCCGCGGCTGCTCGCCTTCGCCAGGCGGCAACCGCTGGCCCCGCAGATCGTCGATGTCAACAAACTCGTCGCCTCGATGTCCGATCTCTTGCATCGCACCCTGGGCGAAACGATCGAGGTCGAGACCGTCGCCGCCGCCGGCTTGTGGCGCGCCTATATCGATCCCAACCAGCTCGAAAACGCGATTCTCAACCTCGCGGTCAATGCCCGCGACGCGATGCCCGAGGGCGGGCGGCTGACGATCGAAACCGGCAATACCTGGCTCGACGATGCCTATGCCGCGGCCGACCCTGAGGTGTCGCCCGGCCAATACATCATGATCGCCATCAGCGATTCTGGCGAGGGCATGAGCGAGGAGGCGCTTGCCCATGCTTTCGAACCTTTTTTTACCACCAAGCCGGAGGGGCGCGGGACGGGTCTGGGCCTGGCGCAGGTGCATGGCTTTGTCAAGCAATCGGGCGGCCATATCAAGCTCTACAGCGAGCGCGGCCAGGGCACGACGGTCAAGATTTACTTGCCGCGCCACCTGCATTCGGAACCGGGATCGGCCCGCGTCGATGACGCGGAGCCGCGCGGTCAACCCGGGCGGGCGCGTGTGCTGATCGTCGAGGATGACGAGGATGTGCGCAGCTACGGCGCCGATGCGCTGGAAACGTTGGGCTACACCGTCTTCCAGGCCGCCGAAAGCCGCACGGCATTGCGCATTCTCGACGAGCACCCCGACATCGAACTGCTGTTCACCGACATCGGGCTACCCGACCTGAACGGCCGCAAATTGGCGGAGGAGGCGCGGCGCCGGGCCCCGGAAATCAAGGTCCTGTTTACGACCGGCTACGCCCGCAACGCGATCGTCCACAACGGCGTCCTCGATTCCGGCGTCGACTTGTTGGGCAAGCCGTTTACGACCGAAGCGCTCGGGCGCAAGATCGCACAGGTGTTGACCCGATAGTTATCGACGCGACGCCGCCCCGCGATCGCCGGTGGAAATCGGCACCGCGCCGTCTCGCCGCCCTGTCCGCGGCGGCACGGCGGCCGGCTGGTGGTGCGGGGCGAGGCAAACTGACGCCATCGCCGCGCCGGGGTCGATTGACGCCGAAACCGCAACCGGCATAAACCTTTGCCCAGCGCAGCAGCATAATTGCCGTCGCAAGGAGGAGGAAATGCCGGGTCAGACGTCCGAGGATCTGTTGGCGCTGTTCGACGCTGCGCCCCTCAACCGCCGTTACTGGATCGCCTTTATCCTGATGTCGGCGGTGTTTGTATTCGACTTTTTCGACTTCCTGGTGGTCGGCTACCTGCTCGCGGCGGACAGGGGCGAGTGGCATCTGACCTATGGCGAAGGAGCCATCATCCTCTATGCCGGCGGCATCGGCGCGATCCTTGGCGCTTTGGTGTTCGGCGCCTTTTCCGACGCCTGGGGGCGCAAGCAGCAGATCATCATCGGCAGCCTTCTCTGTGCCGTGGCGTCCGGCTTGATCGCCATCGTTCCCGAGCGGGGGTGGTGGGAATTCGCGATTTTGCGGTTTTTTGTCGGCGTTGGGCTAACCGCCGCGGTCACCCCATCGCTGACCATGGTCGTCGAATTGACCCCGACGCGGCACCGCACCATCGCGACCAGCTTTTATGTTGTCTGGGCTTCAGCCGGCGGCTTTCTGGCGCCGGTCATCGCCACCGCGCTGCTCGGTCCGCTCGGCTGGCGCGGGGTTGCCGTGATCGGCGTCATCCCGGCGGTGGTCGCGCTGCTGGTCTGGCTGTTCACCCCCGAATCGGTGCGCTGGCTCGCGGCCAAGGGTCGCTTTGCCGAAGCCCGGACGGAAGTGGCAAGACACCTGCAAATCCCGTTGCAAGAGGTGCCGCTGCCAACAATCGCCCCGGCGACGGTGCCGCGCGGCAACCTGCTCGACCTCCTGACGCAGCCGCGCATGTTCTGGGAAACGATCCTGATCTGGGGCGGATCGTCGACCGCCGGCTACGGGGTCTATCTGTGGGGACCAACGATTGTCGCCCTCTTGCTCAAAGTTTCGGTTCCCGAAGCCGCCAAATATTTCATTTTCGTCTCGGCCGCCGGCGTCGGCGGCAAGATCATCGTGACCTTGATCGCGCCGCTGATCGGCCGAAGGGCGCTTGGCGTCTTGTGGGGTTTTGCCGGTGCAGTGGCGCTGGCCGCCGCCGGTTATTACCACGCGGTGCTGTTGAACGGGCTGCCTCTGCTGATCATCCTGCTGATGTGCTCGACTTTCTGCATCGAGGGCGGCTTCTCAAACCTTGCTCCCTACACGGTCGAAAGTTATGGCGTCAGCCTCGGCGCGCGGGCCTCGGGCCTCGGTCAGACCGCGAACGGGGTCGGAAAGATCCTGGGGCCGTTGAGCCTGGCGCTGATCGCCGGCACCGGCAACCTGGTCTCGCCGGCGGCGACCGAATCGGCGGTGCTTCCCGCTTTCCTCTTTCTGGCCTTCTGTATGTTCCTGGTCGGGCTGTCGTTCCTGGTTCTCGGCGTCGAGACCCATGGCAAGGTGATGGCGCTCGGCAGCGAAGGGCCAACGCGTGAGCCGCGATCGACCACCGCGGTGACCGGGGTCCACTGATCGAGCCTCGTCGCCAAGCTGGCTCGGCGCGCCGGGCGCTCGGTCGCCTTTTGGTTCAGCGCTTCGCTTCCCGGCAAATGCCGATCCGGCGCGCGGCCCCCACCGTGTAGAACAAGGGCGGAGGCCCCGCTGCCCGCCCGTCGCGGAGCGCGATTGCCCGTTCGAGCATGAACCGCGTTACGTCGCGAAAGCCGTCGACGAGGGCCGCGTCGACCCGGTGCCAACCGGCATCTTCGAGTTCGGGACTGGCCGTGGGCTCGCCAACCACCGCTTCGGCGTCGCCGAGAAAAAAGCGGGTGTTGAACCGGCGAAACGACCGGGCCGGGGTGATCGCGCGCCCGACATAAAAAAGCCGGTCGATCGCGGCGAGGAGCCCATGCTCGCGATAGACGGTCTCGATCGGCGTCTTCGGCCGCCCTGCCGCGACTGCGCCTTGCGCCGGACGGGCGATCAGGACGCCGACTTCCTCCCAGGTCTCCCTGATCGCGGCGCGGGCGGCGCTGGCAAGCCGCGGCGGAAACATCTCGGCGCCGCTCTCCACGCTCCAGCCGGCCCGATCGGCGAGATCGATCGCCCCGCCCGGAAAGACGTACACGCCGGGCATAAAGCGCGCTTTGAGCGATCGACGCCCGACCAGAACCTCGAGGTCGCGCCCCTCCCCGCGCAGCAGGATCAGCGAGGCGGCGTCACGCGGCCGCACCCTGCGCGCCGTCTGCGGCGGTGCGGCGGAGGCGTCGTTCATGGCGGCACTATGCCAGCTTTGCCGGCAATCACGCCAGCGGCCTCAGCCCGGCTCGCGCCGTGCCCGCTCGATCGCGGCGATCCACAACCCCAGGGCGTGGCGCATTTCGTCAAAGGTGAAATGCTCGGGGCGCGCATTGTCGAGAACCGCGTTGCGCAATGTGACCCCGTCCGCCGCCGCGCTGATCGCATAAGCGTTGCCGACAGCGGTCGGGAGCGCAACACGCTCGCGCTCTGCCATCCCCAGATCGGCGAGCAGGGCGCGCGCCGCCTCGAGGTCCCCCTGCACATCGCTTTGCAGAAAATTCGCGAGGGTGGCGCCACGGCGGCCGCTGCCGCGCAGGGCGAGCGCCTCGAGATGGCCGGCTGCATGCCGTCGCACATTGATCAGACTGCGCGCCATCAGGGACCCCGCAGCGGATAGGCGGCGACGATTCGCCCCGCGTAAAACCAGCCCTCGATCATGAAGCCATGCCCCGAATCCCCCAGAAATTCGCCGTCGCGTCGACGCCTCCCGTCATGAAACGCCGCCAGCACGGCGGTGATGACCGCGTCATCCGACATCGCATCGGGGAAGAACGTGGAAGAAGCGCGCTTGTCGATCCATTCGCCGGTGGCCGGATCGCGGATCGCAACGCGCGCCCGGTAAACCCCGTTCCGGTCAGGAAGCTGGGTGATGCGCAGTACTTTGGCCCCGGGCGGATCAATCCCGTTTGGTCGATGGTGAAAGCCGACCGCTTCACCGTGGCGATTGATCTCGCCGGTTTCGATATGCGCGAAATTGATCGGCGGAGTTGTCGCGGTCCATTTGCCGGCCTGCGAAACCGCCTGAAACGCGGCGGCGAGCGCCGGCGCCAGCACCAGCAGCAACGCCAGCGCCGGCCCGAGGCCGAAGCCGGGGCGGAGCGCCCCCCTCATCGGCGCTGCCCGCGGCGGCACCCCGATCGGCCGCAGCGCCGCCGCCGACGGTTCGAGGCCGCGCGCAGCAGGCGATGCTGCGGCGCTCGCGTCCTGTGCCATGCTTTAGCCTCGCTGAAAGAGCCTCGCGGAAAACGGTGCGAATCTCTTAGCGCCCGCGCTCAAGCTACGGTAAGAGCCCATCACCCATACGTCGCGGATTTTTCGATTTGGAGCAAATCAATGCGGATTGCGGTGATCGGCGCCGGCGGGATCGGCGCGATCTATGGCGCCTCGCTGGCCAAGGCCGGAGCCGAAGTCGTGTTTGTCGCCCGTGGCGCACATCTCGAAGCCATGCGCGCCAACGGCCTCAAGGTCGAAGGCGACCGCGGTGAAATCGTGATCCGACCGGTGCAGGCGACCGACCGGATCGACCGGATCGGCACCGTCGATTATGTCCTGTTCGCGGTCAAATTGTGGGACGTCGAAACTGCCGGAGCCCAGATCCGGCCGATTGTCGGACCCGAGACCGCAGTGGTGCCAGTGCAGAACGGGGTCGACACACCCGCGCGCCTGGCCGCGATTCTCGGCCGCGAAAGGGTGATGGGCGGCACCGCCTTTGTCACCGGTGCGATCATCGCCCCGGGTGTGGTGCGCCAGACCGGCACCTATCAGCGGCTGACCTTCGGCGAACTCGACCGCACCCCCAGCACCCGCGGCGAGCGTTTGCGCGACCTTTGCGCCGCGGCCGGGTTCGAAGGCGTGTTGAGCCCCGATGTAATGGTGCCGATCTGGGAGAAATTTCTGTTGCTGGTGCCGCTTGCCGGCCTCAACGCCCTGACCCGGCAGCCGCTCGGCAAATGGCGCGCCGATCCCGACCTTTTGGCATTGTTCGACGCGGCGCTGCGCGAAACCGATGCGGTCGGCCGCGCCGAGCAGGTGCAATTGCCCGCCGACAGCGTCGAAAAGACCCGGACGACGATGTGGTCGATGCCCGACTACCATATGACCTCGATGGGCAATGATCTGTTGCGCGGCAACCGTCTCGAACTGCCGTGGTTCGCCGGAAAGGTCGCCGAACTCGGCCGCAAGCACGGCATCCCGACCCCGAGCAACAGCTTTATCTACACCGCCCTCAAGCTGTACGCGATGGGCGCGCCGGCCTGACCGGACGAAATCCCCGCGCGGCTGCGCCGCTTGACGGATCGTCTGCGCTCAGCCGGCGCAGGAAAAGCCGCCATCGACCGGGATCGCGGCGCCGGTGACAAAATCCGAGCCGGAAGAGGCGAGGAACACCGCAATCCCGGCGAGGTCTTCCGGTGTTCCCCAGCGCCCGGCGGGTGTGCGCGCGAGGATGCGTTCGTTGAGGCCTGCGACCTCGCGGCGGGCGTCGCGGGTCAATTGAGTGTCGATCCAACCGGGCAGCACGGCGTTGACCTGGATGTTGTCGGCTGCCCATGCTGCCGCCAGGGATTTCGTGAGCTGCACCAGCCCGCCTTTGCTGACCGCATAGGGGGCGGCGTAACTCGCTCCAAAGATCGAAAACATCGACCCGATATTGATGATCTTGCCATGGCCGGCCTGTTTCATCGCCGGGTAGGCGGCCTGCGCGCAATAAAACGCGCCGTTCAGATTGACCTCGAGCACCGCTCGCCACTCCGACGGCGTATAGTCCTGCGCCGGCTTGCGGATCGACATGCCGGAGTTGTTGACCAAAATGTCGAGCCGGCCATAGCGCTCGAGCACCGTCGCGGCCATCGCCCGACATGATTCCTCTTTGGCAACGTCGGTCGCGATAAACGAGCTCTCGGGTCCAAACCGCGTCACCGCTGCTTCCGATTTGGCAATGTCGCGCGCGGCGACCACGATCACGGCTCCGGCGGCGGCAAGGCCCTGCGCCATACCAAGGCCGATGCCGCCATTGCCGCCGGTGACGACCGCGACCCGACCGGTCAGATCAAACAGCTTCATTTCGCAGGCCCAAAAAGTGCACTCAGCGCGATGCGCCGACAAAGGCCGCGCGGCACTTCCCTGTCGGCGCGCGCCGCGACCGCCGCCGCCACCGTGTTAATAGACGCCCTTGAGCGGCGTCGTCTCACGCTTGTCGACGGTCACGCCGGCATTGCCGGTGTCGCCATAACCGAGCAGTTTGCTCGACAGGCTTTGCGAGCCCACCATTCCGGCCGGATCCGGTGTTTCGCTGTTGCCGCCGAGATTGGGAAGCCCGTTTTCGCTGGTGCGCAGCCGGAAATCGGCCGCTTCGCCGGTGCCCGGTCCGCCCGGCCCGGCCTGTTCCATGATCTGCTCGGCCTGTTGTTTGGTGCTTTCTTCCTGCGGCCGCGGCGCGCCCGGCTCAGGCGGGCGCAGGTTGAAATCGGGCGGTATCGTCAGCGGCGCCCGCGATTCGACGGCGAACTCGTCCGGCATTGTCGGATCGAGGCCGATCATCTGCTTGAAGTCGCTGCACCCCGCCAAAAGCAGAGCCGCTGCACAGCAAGAACCGCAAAGAACAGAGCGGCCGCGGCGCCTGCCGCGGTCTGTGCGGTATTGGACCATGGCCGTTATCCCTCCCGCGGCCATTTAATGCGCTTCGCGGCGAATAAGCAAGCTTTCGAGCAGCATTGCGACAACGCCAAGACAAATCGCGCTATCGGCGAGATTGAACGCCGGCCAATGATAATTTGCGATATGAAAATCGAGAAAATCGACGACCGCGCCATAGCGGATGCGGTCGATGACGTTGCCCAGCGCACCGCCCACCACGAGGCCGATCGCAAGACCGAGGAGCGGGCTCGTCACCCGGCGCAGCCACAGCACCAGCCCGATCACGATAATCGCCGCCGCCAGCGGAAACAGCCAGGCATTGACGGCACTGCGCGAGCCGGTATTGAACAGGCCGAAACTCATCCCACGGTTAAAGGTCAGCACCAGATTAAAGAAGGGTGTCACAGTGTCGGCATCGGGGCTGCCGGCGAAATGCGCGAGCACCGCGGTTTTGCTTGCTTGATCGAGGATCACAACGGCGCCCGCCGTCGCGAGCCCAAGTTTCATCATTATCCCACACTCGCCGGGAGCGGCCGATGGCCCGACGCGGCGACGACCGTCGCACAGCGCTGGCACAGATCGGGAAATTCGAGCGTTCCGACTTCGGGCAGCACGCGCCAGCATCGCTGACAACGCTCGCCCGGCGCCGAGAAGACGCGCACCCCGACATCGGGAACATCGGGGAGCATGAACGCATCGCTGGGCGGGGGCGCCAGGCGGATCGTGGCCGCGGAGGTGATGCACAACTCGGCGAAATCGACCTTTTCCACAAGTGCCGCAAGCCGGTCGGGAACATAAAGCTCGATCGCCGCCTGCAGGCTCGATCCGAGCCGTTTGGCGCCGCGTTCGCGTTCCAGCGCCCCGGTCACGACCCGACGCAGCTCGCGCAATTGCGCCCAGCGCTCGCCGAGCGCCGGGTCCAGCCAGGCGCGAGGAATTTCGGCGAACAATTCAAGATGGACGCTGCGCTCGGGCGCGTCGCCGTGCCGCGCCAGCCACGCCTCTTCTGCGGTAAAGCAGATGATCGGGGCGAGCCAGCGCACCAGCGCGTCAAAGGTGCGGTCGAGGACCGTGCGCAGCGCCCGGCGCGCGTCGTCGCCGGGGGCGTCACAATAAAGCCGGTCTTTGCGGATGTCGAAATAGAACGCCGATAGATCGACCGCACAGAACTGGTAGAGCGCCGTGAACATCGTGTGAAAGTCGAAATCCTCGACGGCGCGTCGCACGAGCAGATCGAGTTCGGCGAGGCGGTGGAGCACCCAGCGCTCGAGTTCCGGCATCGCCGCCACCCCGGCCGCTTCGGCCGGGTCAAACCCGGCGAGCGCACCAAGCAGATAGCGCAGCGTATTGCGCAGGCGGCGGTACACGTCAGCTTGGCGCTTGAGGATTTCGGGACCGATGCGCAGGTCTTCGGAATAATCGGAACCGACCACCCACAACCGCAAGATGTCCGCGCCGCTGTCGCGCATGACGTCCTGCGGCGCCACGACATTGCCCAGCGATTTCGACATCTTGCGGCCGTCTTCGTCGAGCACAAAGCCGTGGGTCAAGACCGCTTCATAGGGTGCCCGCCCGCGCGTGCCGCAGGCTTCGATCAGCGACGACTGGAACCAGCCGCGGTGCTGGTCGGAACCCTCGAGATAAAGCGAGGCGGGCCATTTCAATTCCGGCCGCTGCTCGAGCACGAATGCGTGGGTCGAACCTGAATCGAACCACACTTCGGCAATATCGGCGACCTTTTGCCAATCCGCCGGATTGTAGGCATTGCCGAGGAATTGCGCCGCTTCGGCGTTGAACCAGACATCGGAGCCATGCTCGGCCACCGCGGCCGCGACGCGCTCGACCACCGCCGGATCGCGCAGCGGCTCGCCGGTTTCGCGATGGGTGAAGACCGCGATCGGCACGCCCCAGGCGCGCTGCCGCGACACGCACCAATCGGGTTTGCTCTCAACCATCGCGGTGATCCGGTTGCGAGCTTGGGGCGGCAGCCAGCGGGTCTCGGCGATGGCCGCGAGCGCCTTTTCGCGCAGCCCGTTCGCGGCCATGCTGATGAACCATTGCGGCGTGTTGCGAAAAATCAGCGGCGCCTTAGAGCGCCAGGAATGCGGGTAGGCGTGAACCAAAACACCGCGCGCCAACAGGCCGCCGGCGGCGTCGATCGCCGCGATCACCGCTTCGTTGGCGTCGCCGGGCTTGCCGTCCGGACGGTAGACGCTGCGGCCGGCAAACAGCGGCAATCCCGGCAGATAGACGCCATCCGGACCAACCGTGTCGGGAACCGGCAAGCCATGGGCCTGCCCCAGTTCGAAATCGTCGGCGCCGTGGCCCGGGGCGATATGAACCAGCCCGGTGCCCTGGTCACTTTCGACGAACCCCGCCGCCAACAACGGCACCGGGAACTCGTAACCCCGGCTCGCCAGCGGGTGACGCGCCACCGTGCCGGCAAGCGCGGTGCCGGCAAACCGCCCGAGGGTGGTGTAGGCGGCGATGCCGGCTTCCTTGGCAAGCGAATCGACCAGCGCGGCGGCGACCAGCAGTATTTCGCCGGGCTTGGCGCGGCTTCCCTCGAGCGCCCGATCGACCCGCATCGCGACATAATCGAGAGCGGCGCTGTATGCGATCGCGCGATTGCCGGGCAGCGTCCACGGGGTCGTGGTCCAGATCACCGCAGCCGCCCCGGACAGCGCCGGCACTCCGGTCGCGGCGATCGGAAAGCGCACCCAGACGGTCGTCGAGCGGTGGTCGTGGTATTCGACTTCGGCCTC
>JAJPIH010000290.1 GCA_021324875.1 Alphaproteobacteria bacterium | reverse complement strand
CGGCATTGTTGGCGGTCAGCAGCAATTTGCCGTCGGTGGTCAGCGCCATTTCGTCGACGCGGGTGGTGCCGCCGGTGGGAATGCTCTGCACCGGCAGGTAATATTGCGGCGAGTTGAGGTTGAACACTTTGAGTGTACTGTTGCCGTCGCCGCCATAGACCCAGCTACCATGCGAGGTCACGCCGTCCGGCCCCGATTTGGCGTTGTTGACGGTCCCGTTGGCATTCAGGACGACGCCGACAAAGCCGGTCAGACGACCTGCAAACGTGTTGGTCGCCGTGTTGATGATGTCGATGCCGGCGTTGGAACGGTCGCCGAGATAATATTGCGCGCGACCGGCATTGGCCCAGCTGATGTCGAACGAGCGCAGCGCGTTGCCCGGGATGTGCACCGCGGTCAGACATTTGGTTTCGGTGTTGGACGGCGCGCCCGGGCCGGTGCAGGGTTGGGCGAAAGCCGGGGCGGCGACCGACACGCTCGCGAGCAACGCCGCCGGCCAAAGAGATTTGGCCGAGGACTTGGCGCGTCTAGAATATTCTTGAAACATTTGTCCCTCCCCCAAGATCTGAATCCGGTGTCGCCATGTTCTTTTGGCTGACAGGCAGGACCTTATAGAAGGGACGCCGCAAGTCAACAAATTTTCGCCAAGCTTTCGCCGTATTTATTCAATTCAGGTTCGTTTCATTTTTTAGGGTATTGGGCAAGCCATTTTTGGCGACGATACAGCCGGTCGCTCGGCCGGACGCAACCGCAGGCGGTGCCGACCCGTGCTCCACCCCGGGTATCCGTCGCGATCGCGCCGATCGTTACGGCGCTCCGCGCTCAGGGTGGCAGCAGCGGTTCGCCGCGCATGTATTTGCCGCGGCAAAACAGCAGGGTCGGTCGATTGGTATAGGCGTAGCGCTCGACATGACCGATGAAGATGATGTGGTCGCCGCCGTAATGCCGGTATTCGTTGCGGCATTCGAAATGCGCCGCGGCCCCGATGATGACCGGTGCCCCGCATTCGGTGATGATGTGGTCGATCTCGGCGAATTTGTTGTCGTGTTTGCGGGCGAACTCGTTTGACAGGTGGATCTGGTCGTAGGCCAGGATGTTGACGACGAAATGCGAACCCTCCTGGAACGCCGGCAGACTTTGCGCGTAGAGCGAAGCGCTCCACAACACCAGCGGCGGGGTCAGCGACACCGAGGCGAAGGAATTGGCGGTCATGCCATAGAGGCCGCCATCGCGGCCGCGCGCGGTGATGATCGTCACGCCGGTGGCAAAAGTGCCGAGCGCATTGCGAAAATCGCGCGAATCAAACCCCTCGCCGACGGTCGATTTGACCTCTGCGGCATGGCTTCAGGGGTGCTCTTCTTCGCCGCTTGCGAGGAGGCGGGCTGCAGATTGCGACTGGTTGTCAGGCACGGTCGACCCCTCAAACTTGACGCCGGCGGTCATCACAGCGGCGCGTCGGGCGGCAGGCCAAGGGCGACGCGGCCATAGATCGCCCCGTTGACGTCCCAGTTCAAATTATAGTGGGCGTTGGCCGCATGAACGTCACGAAAAGCGCGCTGGATCGGGTTGCGCGCATAGATGGCGCCGCCGCCGCTTGCCGAGAACAACAGGTCAACCGCACGCGTGCACAAAGTCGCGGCAAAGGCGCCGTCGCGCTTGTAGCGGGCGCGCTGCTCGAGGCTTGGCACGATGCCGGCTTCGGTGATCCGCATCGCCTCGTCGCAATCGCGCAACGCGATCGCTTCGGCCGCATCGGCCAAGGCCGCCGCCTCGGCAAGATGAACCTGGATATTGGTAAAATCGGCGATGTTGCGGCCGGTATAGGCGCTCAGCCGGGTCCGGGTGGTTTCGGTGAAATGGGCGATGGCGCCGCGCGCGATGCCGAGCGAGACGCCGGCGATGGCAAACCCGAACAGGCTCACCGCCGGCAGCCGGTAGAGACTGCCGGGATTGAGTTCGCTGCCGC
This sequence comes from Alphaproteobacteria bacterium, assembly GCA_021324875.1. Classification (GTDB taxonomy): domain Bacteria; phylum Pseudomonadota; class Alphaproteobacteria; order ATCC43930; family CGMCC-115725; genus AP-15. Next base: position 6,630 of record JAJPIH010000290.1, on the reverse strand, counting down.
GGTTGGGGCCGCCGCGGATCCGCTCGGTCGACAAGGTGCGATAGGCCGGCACATAGACATCGCTGACCTCGACATCCTTACTGCCGGTACCGGCGAGCCCGATCACCTGCCAGGTGTCGATGATCTTGTAGTCGCTGGCCGGCAGCAGAAACATCCGCGCCTCGTTCTGCCCGGTTTCCTCGTCGCTGACGACAGCGCCGAACATGTTCCAGGTCGAGGCGTCGATGCCGCTCGAAAACGGCCAACGACCGCTCAGCCGGTAGCCACCCGGAACCCGGCGGGCGCGGCCGCGGGCGAAGATCAGCGCCGACGAGATCAGGCTGTCCGCCGACTCGCCCCAGATCTCCTCCTGGGCCTCGGGATGCCACATGCCCAGGAGCCAATGATGGGCCGCGAGATTGGCCAACACCCAGGCGGTCGAACCGCAGCCCTGGCCGACCACCGCGGTCAGCTCGAACAAGGCGCGGAACGGCAATTCGCTGCCCCCGACCCGGGCCGGTTGCAGCATGCGAAACAGGCCGCTCGCATGCAGTTCGGCGATCGTCGCATCAGGCAGCCGGCGCAGCTCCTCGGCCTCGGCGGCGCGCTCGCGCAGCGCCGGCACCAGCGCTTGCGCGCGCGCCAACAGCTCCTCGAAGCGCGGCGGCGCCGCCTGTTGCTGTCTCTTGGCGTCCGGCATGGCGTTCCTCCCGGAAAGCGTGAGCCCGGCATCACTCTACCTGCTGCGTCGCGGCCGGGCGAGCCCGTTGACGCGGTGGGGCGGCGAGGATTGGGTCGTGCCCTCCGACACCGCCCGACAGGCGCGGCGCAATATGACGCCGACGGGTCGGCTCGGCTCCGCCGCAAACGCGCCCCACCCCGCGGCGCGCGGGATCGGTGCGTCGCCGCTCCGCTTGCGGCCTATGCGAAGGTCAGTGGGTGAAACGCCGCCTTCAGCTGCGCGGCGCGTGCTTGCCCAGGATGCGCTGCAAGGTGCGGCGATGCATTTTGAGCCGGCGCGCGGTCTCGGACACGTTACGGTCGCACAGTTCGAACACGCGCTGAATATGCTCCCAGCGGACGCGGTCGGCCGACATCGGGTCCTCCGGCGGCTCGGGAACGCCGTCTTCTTGCGCCAGCAGCGCCCGCTCGACATCGTCGGCATCGGCCGGTTTTGGCAGATAGTCGATCGCCCCGGCTTTGACCGCGGCGACCGCTGTGGCGATGTTGCCGTAACCGGTCAGCATGACGATGCGCGCGCCCGGCCGCGCCTTGCGCAGCGCGGTCACGATGTCGAAGCCGCGGCCGTCGCCGAGCCGCATATCGACGACGGCAAAAGCCGGCGGGTGCTCGCCGACCGCAGCGACGCCGGCGGCGACGCTGTCGGCGGTAGCGACGACAAAACCCCGCCGCTCCATCGCGCGCGCCAAGCGCTGGCACAGAGGCGCATCGTCATCGACGATCAGCAGCGTGCGCTCGGATTCGGGCAGGCCGCGCAGCGCGGTCGACATCGTTTCCGGGGCAGGGTGAGCGGGTCGATCGATTGCATTCATCAGGCTGGCCTCCGGCCCGGCCTCGGCGGCGCTGTGCCAGCTAGCGCAACTCGCGCGCCAGCACCGTCGGGCGGCCCTTGTCGACAGCTTCGAGATTGGCACGATCCCATGAAATCGCAACATGCGCACCGCCCTCCTCGAGGTTTTCGAAGGTCAGGCGGGCGCCGCTCTTCTCGAGCAGGCTCTGCGCGATGAAAATGCCGAGGCCCATATGGTTGGCCGCGCCGGCGCGGCTCGACAGATACGGCTCCCCGAGCCGGCTGAGCAGATGCAGCATAAAGCCCGGCCCGACATCGGTGATCTCAACCGTCACCCGGCGCGCATCCCAGAACGTCGTGATCGTGACCTCGCGCCGCGCGAATTGGACGGCGTTCTGGATCAGGTTGTTGAGCCCGTGCATGATTTCGGGGCTGCGTCGCACCTGGGGTTCGTCGTCTTCGGCGGCGCCGGTTGCGGCAAAGATCAGCCGGATGCCGCGATTGCGGTAGGGCGCAGCCGCGGCTTCGACCAGCGCCGACATCGACAGCCGGGTATAGGGCGAGGTGGTGTCGTCTTCGGGGCGCTGCGAGAGTTCGGCCAGGATCCGGCTGCACCGCTCCGATTGGCTGAGCAGCAGGGCGGCGTCTTCGGCATGCGGGCTGTCGGCGGGCAATTCGCGCACCAGCTCTTTGGCGACGACCGCGATCGTCGCCAGCGGGCTGCCGAGCTCGTGCGCGGCCGCGGCGGCGAGCGCGCCCACCGCCGAGACCCGCTGCTCGCGCGCCAGGGCCAGCTGGGTGGCGGCAACCGCGTCGCGCAGGCGACGGGCGTCCTGGGCGACGCTCCAGGTATAGACGGCGATAAAGACGGTCGCGAGGACCAGCGCGGTCCACGCACCGACGATGATCTCGGGCGGAAACACCAGCGGTTCGGTGCGCCACGGCAGCGGCACATGCCACAACGCCAGGGCGCTGATCGCCGCCACCGCCAGCACCGACAGCGCAATCACCAACCGCCGTGACAGGATCGTCGCCGCCACCGTAACCGGCGCCAGAAACAGGATCGAGAACGGGTTTTCGAGACCCCCGGTCAGATAAAGCAGGATCGCCAGCTGCAAGATGTCATAGCCCAGGCACAGCGCGGCGTAAGGCTCGCGCAATTCCCGCGCCACCTGGCGGCGGACGGTGAGGACCAGATTGAGCAGCGCCGAGGCGGCAACGACAGTCAGGGCGGGTGCCAACGGCAGATGAAAATTGAGCCCGAAATGCACCGTCAGCAGCGCCAAGGTCTGGCCGACCACCGCCACCCAGCGGATCGGCACCAAGGTGCGCAAGCTGATGCGGCCGGGCTCGGAAACCGGATCGGCCTGCGCCACAAGTTGAGTGTCGGTCACGACAATGGCCCGCCAAATTCAGCCTGATGACCCGTGCACAACAGCTGTCCACCTCCGCCTCGGCGGTGGCGACTGGCCGAGCTCGGTCTCAGGCGCCATATAGGGGCGATGCCCGCCCTCGCCATAGAAGTCAAGAACCTGGTCAAGCGCTACCCGAATGCGGTCGCGGTTGACGGGATCAGTTTTACGATTCCCCGCGGCGTTGTCACCGCGCTGCTGGGCGGGAACGGTGCGGGCAAGACGACCACCCTCTCGATCCTGCTCGGCCTGTTGCTGCCGAGTTCAGGCAGCGTGCGCGTGCTCGGCGAAGACATGCTGCGCCATCGCTACCGCGTCCTGCCGCGCCTCAATTTCTCCTCGCCCTTCGTCGATCTGCCGCACCGGCTGACGGTCAGGCAAAACCTGCTGATCTATGCCCGGCTCTACGGGCTGCGCGACCGCAAGGAGCGGATCGCGGCGCTGGCCGCCGATCTGCAGATCGGGGCAATTCTCGACCGACCGGCCGGCCGCTTGTCGGCGGGGCAAAAGACCCGGGTGGCGCTCGCCAAGGCGCTGCTCAACGACCCCGAACTGCTGCTGCTCGACGAGCTGACCGCCTCGCTCGATCCGGACACCGGCGATTGGGTGCGCAGTTATCTCGAAGCCTGGCAGGCCCGCACCGGAGCGACGATTTTGATGGCGTCGCACAACATGGCCGAGGTCGAGCGGATGTGCTCGGACGTATTGATGATGAAGGCGGGCAAGATAGTCGACCGCGGCAGCCCGCAGGCGCTGATCGATCGATTTGGCCGGGCCAATCTCGAAGAGGTGTTTCTGCACATCGTGCGCAAGCGCGAGCCGGAATTGGAGGCGATGTGACGACCGCGGCGGCGACCGGCAGCGGCGGCTCACTGGGCCGCATCGGGGCGATGTTGCTGCGCTACCTTTATCTGCTGCGCAGTTCGTGGCCCCGCGCGCTGGAACTGATGTACTGGCCGACCCTGCAAATGGTGATCTGGGGGTTTATGAGCCAGTTCCTCTATGTCAACAGCAATTACGTGTTTCGGGCCTTCGGCGTGCTGCTCGCCGCGGTGATGTTGTGGGACGTGCTGTTTCGCGGCCAGCTCGGGCTGTCGATCTCGTTTCTCGAAGAGATGTGGGCACGCCATCTCGGCCATTTGTTCGTAACGCCGCTGCGGCCGTTCGAATGGGTGGCCGCTTTGCTGTCGATGGGCCTGGTGCGGGTGGTGATTGGTGTGGTGCCGGCGGCGTTGCTGGCGATCGTCCTTTACCACTATTCGATCTTCTCTCTGGGCCTGCCGCTGATCGCCTTTTTTGTGGTGCTGCTGGCGATGGGGTGGGCGTTGGGTCTGGCCATCTGCGGGATGATCCTGCGCCACGGAATGGGGGCAGAAAGCCTCGCATGGCTGGCGGTGTTCACCTTGTCGCCGGTCAGCGCGGTCTACTACCCGGTGACGATCTTGCCGCATTGGCTGCAATATGTCGCCTGGGCGCTGCCCTCAACCTATGTCTTCGAGGGGATGCGCGCGGTCCTCTTTCAACACCTGTTTCGCGGCGATTATCTGGCAACCGCGGCGCTGCTCGACCTTATCCTGCTGGCGCTCGGGAGCTCGGTCTTTTTTCTGGCGTTGCGCGGCGCCCGGCGACGCGGCGCGTTGTTGCAGATGGGCGAGTAGTCGGCTCGCCCGCCGCTACGGCGCAGCGTCGAGCACGGTGAATCCCTGCTTGACAAAAAACGGCTTTGCCTGCGGCCCTTCGAGAAAGGCGAGGAACTTCGCCGCATCGGGATTCTTGCTCGTCGCGGTCAGCGCGATCGGATAGATGATCGGCGGGTGAGTGTCGGCCGGAAAGACGCCGGCGATCTCGACATTGGGATCGGAGGCGGCGTCGGTCGCGTAAACGATCCCGAGCGGCGTTTCCTGGCGGTCGACATACAAGAGCGCGGCGCGCACATTTTCGGCGCCGGCGACACGCCCGGCGACACTCTGCCAGACGCCGAGCTTTTCGAGCGCCGCCTTGCCGTATTTGCCGGCCGGGACGCTGTCAGGATCGGCCATCGCCAAGCGTCCGCCTTTGAGCTGCGCCAATAGATCAAAACCGGGCTTGATATCGATCTTGACCCCGCTTCCCTTCGGCGCAACCATCACCAGCTCGTTGCCAAGCAGGTTTTTGCGCGTCGCCGGCTGGATCAGATTGCGTTTCTGGACATAGTTCATCCAATCGAGATCGGCCGAGATAAAGATGTCGGCCGGCGCTCCGCTTTCAATCTGCTTGGCGAGTTGAGAGCTGGCGGCATAAGAGATCTCGACCGGCGCCCCGCCCTGCTTGGTGAAGGCGCGCGCCGCATCGTCGAGCGCGTTTTTGAGACTGGCCGCGGCGAACACAACGATGTCGGCGGCATGCGCCGCCGCCGCACCGACGCCAAACAGAAAGCCGACCAGGAGAATCGTGGCGATGCGAGGCAACCCTCGGCCGTTCATGATCCGCCCTCCGCAGCAAGAATGATCCGCGCGCCCATCACCAATGGCTCTTTGGCGGCGCATTGGCCGCGTCCTCGACATCGATATTCGTGATCATCGACACGAACCGTCCGCCGGCCTTGTCGCCCGGTATGGCGATCCGGGCAAACCCGTTCGCTCCGAGCGGCTGGCCGTTGGCGGCATAGGCGACCATGACCTGGCTGCCGCCGAAAAACGGGTCGATTTCGCCGGCCCCAAACACCGACTGATAGCAATCGCTGCCGGTGACAATGACGATTTTGTGCAGGATGTCGTTCTTAATACTGGGATCGACAACAATCCCGCCGACCGCCGAGTTGTTCAACAGATCCCATAACAAGGCGCCGGTAAACGACTGGCTGGTGACCGCGCCAGCGGCAAAATAAGTGATGTTCTGTTGTGCGGTTGGCAATTGTTGCAGGCGGTGGATATCGAATATCGTCGGGTTCTTGACTTGGCCGGTAACGGTAAAGGTGGTGGTCGGCCCGCCCGGGCATGCCGCATCGGCGGCAACCGGGCCCAGAGTCAACAAGACAGCCGCAAACAGGAGGCCACGAAGGTTCATCGCCAAACCTCGAGGAGAGACGTGGGGTGGAGAGCCGGCGGCTGACACCGGCCTGGGTCAGACGCGAGCGATATATTTTATCGAATATAGGGCGTCAATAGGCGCGAAGGCGTGGCTTTGGCGGCCGCCGCCGGCGCGACAGGCCATCAATATCGACCATTCCGAAATAGCCTGGCTCGCCCGCCCATGCCGAATGCCCTCCCGCCGTCGCGTTCAGAGGGCAGCCCTGTTGTCCCGAACCTGACGAGGTCCCGATGCCGATTGTTGCGACCGAGAACATCCCCCACTATCGCGTCATCGAGATCAAGGGCCAATGCTTCGGCATGGTGATGGACCGCCGCGGTGATAAAACCGGCGGCCTGAGGCGCGGGCAAGGAGGAATTTCGATCGATGCCGTCGCGCTACACGGCGACCGACGCGGCCGCCTATGAACAGTTGATGGGACGCTGGAGCCCGGCGCTGGCGCGGGCGCTTATTGCCTGGACCGGCCTCGGCGGCGGCGAGCGGGTGCTTGACCTTGGCTGCGGCACCGGCAGCCTCGCGGCGATGCTAGCCGAGCGCGCCGAGCCGGCGCTGATTGTCGGCATCGACATTGCCCTGCCCTATGTCGTCCATGCCACCCGTCGCACCGCCGATCCGCGGCTGGCGTTCGCGGTTGGTGAT
>JAJPIH010000292.1 GCA_021324875.1 Alphaproteobacteria bacterium | reverse complement strand
GCAGCCGCAAATGCGGCGGCTGGTCCTCCTCGTGGTTGGTGTTCGAGATGAACACCGAAGACAGGCGGTCAAAGGTGATGCGGCCATCCGGGCGGGGATAGTCGATCGGCTGCGCACGGCTTGCCGGCAGCAGGCGCGTGTGGTCGGGGTGGTGGTGCAAGGTCCAGGGTGCGGCGCCGCGCAGGACATAAGTGTCGAGCGCCGAATAGGCGAGCCCGCCCCACAACCCCCAGCGAAAACTCGGCCGGATGTTGCGCACGCGGCGCAATTCCTCCCACACCCAGCTCTGTTCCAACGCCGCGCGGACCGAAGCTTCGGGCTCGCCGCTAAGACGGCGGAAAATGACTTCGGCTGCGACCATGCCGGATTTCATCGCCGTGTGATTGCCCTTGATCTTGGGCACATTGACAAAGCCGGCGGCGCAGCCGATCAGCGCGCCCCCCGGGAAATCGAGCCTTGGGATCGACTGAAAGCCGCCTTCATTGAGCGCCCGTGCGCCGTAACTGATCCGGCGACCGCCCTCGAAATAAGGGCGGATTGCGGGATGCGTCTTGAACCGCTGCATTTCCTCGAACGGGCTGAGATACGGGTTCCGGTAGTCGAGCCCGATCACAAACCCGACCGCCACTTGGCGGTCTTCGAGGTGATAAAGAAACGAGCCGCCATAGGTGCCGGCGTCGAGCGGCCAGCCGATTGTGTGCACCACCAGCCCCGGCCGATGTCGGTCCGCGTCGATTTCCCCCAGCTCCTTGATGCCGATCGCATAGGTTTGCGGATCAATACCCTCGCGCAACCGAAAGTGCTCGGTCAGCGTCTTGGTCAATGAGCCGCGGCAGCCTTCGGCAAACAGCGTCTCTGTCGCCCGCAGCTCGACCCCGGGCTGGTACCGCTCGGTCGATCGGCCGTCCTTGCCGATTCCCATATCGCCGGTGGCCACCCCGCACACCCGCCCGGTCTCGTCATAGAGCACCTCGGCCGCGGCAAAACCCGGATAGATCTCGACCCCGAGCTGTTCGGCCTGGCGCGCCAGCCAGCGACACAGATTGCCGAGGCTGATGATGAAATTGCCGTGGTTTCGCATTTGCGGCGGGGTCGGGAGATGAAACGCGCGCGAGCGGGTCAGCAGCAAAAAACGGTCTTCGGTTGCCGGCGTATTGAGCGGCGCGCCGCGTTCGCGCCAGTCAGGGATCAATTCGTTGAGCGCGCGCGGCTCGAACACCGCGCCCGAGAGGATATGGGCGCCGACCTCGGAGCCCTTCTCGACGACGCAGACACCGAGCTCGCGCCCCTCCGCGGCGGCGAGCTGCTTCAAGCGGATCGCGGCGGCAAGAGCCGAGGGACCGGCGCCGACGATCACGACGTCATACTGCATTTGCTCGCGCGCCATCCGCCCTTCGCCCATCTTTCCTCCGCCCTCTTTGCCCCGTGAGGAACTATAGGCGATTGCCGCGCAAGCCAAGCATGGCGACGCGGCACGGCAAGGGTCCGGTGAAAGAAAGGGGCGTCAGGTGATCACCGGCGACCTCTCGCGCCGGCGGCAGCGCTTTTGCGGCAAGGCCGGCTACGCGATCATCGGGCCCTATCTTTCCGCGGTCTGGCTGCGGCCTGGCCGAGCCGGCGGCGCGCGTGGCCTGGGCCTTGGCTACGGCGTCGACAATGCGCGCGACAGCGGGCCGAACGCCGCCGATGCTTCCGCTTCGCGAGCCGCGCTGGCCCGGCCCGCTTCTTGCGGCCGCTCAGGCAAAATCGGCCAGCGCCGGCGGGGCGGCGCTGCGCCGCAGCGCCTTCAGCGCCTGCCATTGTTCGGCCGTGTCCAGGGTTTCGACAAAATCGACCGTGCCGCCGGCGTAAAGCGCAATCGGCAACCCGTCGCGGAACAGGACGCGATTGCCGGCCAGACCCGGCAGCTTTGGCCCCGGCGTCAGAATCCCGACCAGATTGAGCGGATCAGCCGCGCAGAGCGACACCCATTCCCCCGTCGCCGGGCGCCGGCGCATCTCGCGCAGCAGCCCGACCGCGTCCGCCAGCGCGAATTGCTCGCCAGCAAAACCAGCGACAAAGCGGCCGCCGCGGATTTCGCCGCGCGCTTCGAGCCGGCGATAGACGCGCAACAACTCGCGCCAGGGCGGCAGCCACGCGGCCTCGCGCTCCAACAGCCGCCAGAAGACGACACCGTAGCGTCGCAGCAGCGCATGGGCGATGTGTTCGACGATTTCGTTGGCCGGTCGGGCCGGACCGCGCCGCGCCAAGGCCCAGCGGCCGGCGTCGGTCATGCCAAACAGCGGTCGTCGTCGGCCGCGGCGCGAGCGCTTTTCCGATGGCAGCAACAGCGCGCGCAACCCGGCAAAACTGTCGGCGTTGACCAGCCCCAGCCCGACCAGCTCGGCCAAAGCCTCCTCGACCTGCGGCGCGAGCAGCCCGCAGCCCTCGACCAGTTCGTCAAAAAACGAGGCGCCGTGTTGGCGGATGAACTCGGCGACGGCGCGCGCCCGCGGGCCGGCGGCGGCCGGATCGGTGGCCGGCGACAACGCTGCCCAGAGGCCGAGTTGGCGGCGCGGCAGCAGCGCGATCGGTGTCGCGCGCACCGGCGCCGCGGCGCGTTCCGCCAAGCGTGGGCCGGGCGGGCGCAACCGTGCCCATGAAACGCGCCCGGCGAGGCATTGGTCGTCGAGCCAGGCCGGTTCGTAATCGGCGACCCGCGCCGGCAGCAGCTCGGTCTCCCAGGCGGCCGCCGGCGCCTGGAACCCTTCGAGTTGGCCGATTACCGCCTCGAGCGCGTCGGGGCCCTCCATGCGCGCCCCCGGCGCCACCCGCTGCCATTCGAACAGAAAGCGCAGGAAGTCGCGCGCCGCGACCGGCTCGATTTCGGCGCGCAGGCGCCCGATCGTGTAGCGATGGATACGGGCCAGAAGTCGGCGCTCGCACCATTCCTCGGCCGCGGCG
>JAJPIH010000087.1 GCA_021324875.1 Alphaproteobacteria bacterium | reverse complement strand
TTCCCGCCGACCTATGCCGACATCGGCTACAACATCGACACCTTGTCGGACGGCACCAAGGTTGCCACCATCGACAGCGTCGGAAGCCAGGCCAACCGCATGGAGCCGATTTTTAAGGCGGCGAAGGCCGGCGAGACAGACAATCCGCTGTCGAAGCTGGTGCCGCAGATCGACATCGTTTACGGCAACGAAAAGACCGTTTCGATCCTCGAGGCCGGCCATCGCCTCGGTGATGCCGTGATCCGTTCGTCTGAATTGAAGGATGAGGCGCAGGCGGCATTCAAGCTGTATCTCGACACGGGCGATGCGTCAAAATTGGCCAAGCTGGCGCCGACCTCGTTGGTTTTCGGCGTTTGGGACTCGCGCGATACCCAGGCGAAGCTACCGCGGCTGGTGCAATCGGTCATTCGTGCCTGGGATGTGGATCCGCTGACGCGCTCGGCACAATATAACCCCGTGCTGAACTACGCCGAGTTGGGCGTGATTTCTGAGGCCGAGCAGGAAAAGGCCGAGGGAAAGCCGGACAACGATCTCGCCAAGCGCGGTTTCGTGCATGTGCCGGCAACAGGGCAGCATGGCGGCGTCATCGCGCGAGGGCCGATCGAACGCGTCATCACCGTCAACCTAGTGGCGCTGCGAAAGCTCAATGGCGAGAACGCGCAGAATTTGAAGAGATACATTCTCGGGCTCGCACTGGTGACGGCGACGCAGCCGCTGGACGGCTTTTTGCGTCAGGGCTGCCTCTTGGTGCCTGATGAGAAAATGCCAGCCCAATGGCTTGGGGTTGCCCGCAGCGGAAACCGCGCACCTGTCGAGCTTTCGGCGGCCATTGTCCTCGATTACGCCAGAGCTGCGGCTGACAGGTTTGGTGTAGGACAGGATCGCCGGGTCGCCTTCAAGAAGGAGTTGGCGCAGGCTGACTTGAAGGAGCTGGACAAGAAGAAAGAGAGGAAGACGAAGGCGGCGGCCTGAACCATGCCGGCGCTGCTCGTCTCTGTCCGCTTCCACGACGGACGCTACCACGGCATGGGCGACTGGCCGCCGTCACCGGCGCGGCTGTTCCAGGCTCTGGTTGCCGGTGCCGCGCGCGGGCAGACGCTGCCGGACGAAGTGGTGACAGCATTGACGTGGCTCGAAAGGTTGGCCGCCCCATTCATTACTGCGCCATCGGCTGTGGCCGGGCGTTCCTTCAGGAATTTTGTTCCGAACAACGATCTCGACGCGGTGGGCGGTGATCCGGTCCGGACCGCGGAGATACGGACGCCCAAGACCATCCGGCCATACCTGTTCAGTCCCGACGTTCCGTTGATTTACGCCTGGAGTTTCGAGGACGGCGCGGATGCCGAACGCCACGCCCGCACGATCTGCCGGATAGCGGAAGAGCTTTATCAACTCGGCCGTGGCGTCGACATGGCTTGGGCCACCGGCGAGACTTTGGCCGATCAGGCCGAGGTCGAGGCGCAGCTTCGCGCGCATGGGGGCGTGCGGTGGAGGCCCAACAACGGTGGCGACGGCAAAACGCTGTTATGCCCTCATCCCGGTTCGCTGGCGAGTCTGACGGAACGCTTCAACAAGACACGCGGACGGTTCAAGAGGATCGGGCAGGGCAGGAGGGCGAGCCTTCTGTTTGCCCAGGCACCGAAGCCCAAGTTCAAGCCTGTTCGCTATAACAGTCCCTCGACCCTACTTTTGTTCGAGATCAGAAAAGGCGGTGCGTTTGCGCCTCGGCCCCTTGACCGCATTGGGGCGCTTACGGAAGCAATCAGGGATTCTGCCGCCGAGCGATTGAAATCATCCGCATGGCGTGCCGCCGACCCCAAGCGCGAAGCCTGTATCGAAAAGACCTTCATAGGCCGCGATGCAGTGGAAGCGGACAAGGCGCGGCGCATCCGCATCACGCCCCTGCCGTCTATAGGCCATGCGCAAGTGGAACGGTCGATCCGCCGCGTGCTCGTCACGATCCCGCCGGATTGCCCGATTGCCGCCGGTGATATCGCCTGGACAGTTTCGGGCCTCGCGATCGGAAGTGATAGAGAGACGGGAGAAATCATCGAACTGGTCCCGGCGGCCGACCGCACGATGCTCGACCATTATGGCGTGGAGGAAGCGGCGCCGACGCGCCTCTGGCGCACCGTCACCCCCGCGGCCCTGCCGGAGCGCGCCGCGCGCCGCCGCATCGATCCTCACAGGATGTACGAAGAAGCAAAGGGTGGCGGCGAGCTGGCACGGGAAAATGCGGCGGCGGAGAGCGCCGTGCGGCAGGCGCTGCGCCACGCGGGCATCGAGACGCCAGCGCAAGCGATCCGGGTTCAGCGGGAGCCGTTCGAGGGGAAAGGACGCCGGGCGGAGGCCTTCGCCAGGGAAACACGTTTCGCCAAGGAGCGGCTCTGGCATGCGGAAGTGGTTTTTGCGCAAGCCATGCAAGGCCCGCTTCTCATCGGCGATGGCCGCTACCTAGGACTCGGCTTGATGGCGCCGGTCAGGCGCACGGAAGGCATATTTGCTTTCGCCATCATGGATGGCTTGACGGAGCAGGCCGAGCCGCTGGCGCTCGCCCGCGCCTTGCGCCGCGCCGTTATGGCGCGCGTGCAGCAGAAAATCAGGCCCGAGACGCTGCCCGCTTTCTTTACTGGCCACGCGACCGATGGAACGCCGCTGCGATCCGGCGGGCACGAGCATCTTGCATTCGTATTCGACGCGCCCCGCAGGCGATTGCTGATCGTTGCGCCGCATATCCTCGGGCGCCGCGATGTTTCCAGGCTCGAGCGTGAGCGGCATCTTCCTCTGCTCGATCATGCTCTCGAGGATTTCCGTGAGTTGCGCGCCGGGCCGGCGGGAAAGCTCATTCTTGCTCCCATGGCAATTGGGTCCGACGATCCATTGTTCACGCCATCGCAAACATGGGGGAGTGTAACGCCTTATCGCGTCACCCGGCATTTGAAGCGTAATGATGCCGTTGCAGCGCTTGCAGCCGATCTTCTCGCCGAGTTCTTGCGAGCCGGGTTTCCGCGGCCACGGATCGAGATCTCGGACGTCTTTGGACAGCGAGGTTTGGGCCTGTTCGGCCGCGCCCAGCTCACCTTTCGAACCGTCGTTGCCGGCCCGTTGATATTGGGTCGCGATCGGCATTTGGGCGGCGGATTATTCGCGGTGGCGGGGTAGGCCGCGGATCCGCCGGGACAGCCCTAATGACCGACGCCCAGCTCGAATTTCACCTTCCGGCGCCGCCGGTCAGCGGCGAGGTGCCGCTCATTCCGGCGCGGATGGTGAACGAGTTCGTCTATTGCCCGCGGCTCGCCTATCTGATGTGGACGCAGGGCGAATGGGCGGAGACCGGCGATACGGTCGAGGGCCATCGCGTTCACGCCTGCGTCGACCGGCCCAATGCACCGCTGCCGGCGCCCCCGGCGCTGGCCGGCGACGAGGCGACCGCCGGCGACAAGATCGTCAGCCGCTCGCTGACCCTCGCTTCAATGACATTGGGGGTCATCGCCACCCTCGACATCGTCGAAGCCGAGGACGGCATTGTCACGCCTATTGATTACAAGCGCGGCAAGCGTCCGCATGTCGCGCAGGGCGCTTACGAGCCGGAGCGCATCCAGATCTGCCTCCAGGCGCTGCTGCTCGAAGAGCATGGCTACCGCGTCGAGGAGGGTGCGATTTACTACGCCGAAAGCCGCGAGCGCGTGCGCATTGCGCTCGACGAGCCGCTGCGCATGGCGGCGCGGACCGCGGTCAGCGAGTTGCGCCTGACGGTCTTGCAAAGCCGCATCCCGCCGCCGCTCAAGGACAGTCCGAAATGTCCGCGCTGTGCGCTCGTCTCGGTCTGCCTGCCGGACGAGGTCCGCGCCCTGTCGGGTTCGTCGCTGGCGCCGCGGGCGATTGCCGTGCCGCCCGATGAGGCTCTGCCGCTGATCGTACAATCCCAGCATGCCCGGATCGGCAAGGACGGCGAGACGCTGAAGATCACCGATGACGAGCGGGGCGAGATCCAGGTGCGCTTGATCGATATTTCGGATGTGGCCCTGTTTGGCAATGTCTCGATCACCACCCCGGCGCTTGCGGCGTTGCTCGAGCGCGAGATTCCGGTCACGTTCCACAGTCACAGTGGCTGGTTTCGCGGTGTTGCGCACGGCATTGGCCACCGCAATGTCGAGGTTCGCACAGCGCAATACCGGATGAGCTTTGACGCCGCCGCGTGCCTGGGTTTCGCCAAGGACCTGGTCGCGGCGAAGATCGCCAACCAGCGGACGATCCTGCGCCGGAATTGGCGCGGACCACCCGAAGAGCGGCAGGCCGCGCTCGATCGCCTCGCGGCCGCCCGCAAAGCCGCGGATGGCGCCGCAAGCCTGTCGCAGCTCCTTGGCGTCGAAGGGGATGCGGCTTCGGTCTACTTCCGAGCCTTCGCAGGCTTGTTGAAGCCGCCCGAGGGCACGCATGGCGGCGGTGAGTGGGCGCCGTTCCGTTTCGAGGCGCGCAATCGTCGGCCGCCGACCGATCCCATCAATGCGATGCTGTCGCTTGCCTATGCGATGCTGACCCGGCACCTGACGATCGCGCTGGCCTCGGTTGGTCTTGATCCCTATCGCGGCTTCTACCATGCGCCGCGTTATGGGCGCCCGGCGCTGGCGCTCGACCTGATGGAGCCGTTCCGCGCGATCATTGCCGATTCGGTCGTGCTGTCGGTGGTCAACACCGGCGAGGTAGGGCCAAATGATTTCGTTGTCGCGGTGATCGGCACAGCCCTGACCCAAGCCGGGCGGCGCCGCTTTGTCGAAGCATTCGAGCGTCGGCTGTCTCAGGAGACGACCCATCCGGTCTTCGGCTATCAGGTCAGCATGCGCCGCATGCTGCTGGTCCAGGCGCGATTGCTGTCGCGCTTTCTGCTCGGAGAGTTGCCGCGCTATCCGCATTTTCTGCCGCGCTGAGCATGACCGATGACGGATGAACGCCTGTTTATCGTCACCTACGACATCTCGGACCCAAAGCGGTGGCGGCGCGTGTTCAAGGCCATGCACGGATATGGCGACTGGCTCCAGCTCTCGGTGTTC
>JAJPIH010000028.1 GCA_021324875.1 Alphaproteobacteria bacterium | reverse complement strand
CCAACACCGAACCCAGCCCGCCGATAATAATCATCGCCAGATAATCGATCGACACATCAATTCCGAATTGCTCGTAATTGGCAATGCCGAGGTAATAAGTGTAGAGAACGCCGGCTACCCCGGCATAAAAGGACGAGATTGCAAAGGCGTAGAGTTTATACCGGAAAATGTTGATGCCGATAATTTCGGCGGCGATGTCGCGGTCGCGGATGGCGATGAAGGCGCGCCCGATGCGGCTGCGCATCAGGTTCAAGGTGGCGACGATCGCCAAGACGGCGAAAAACAGCAGGAAATAATAAAGTTGTCGGGAACCGACCAGCTTCCAGCCAAAGAGTTCCGGGGGCGGCACCTGGATCGAGGCCTCGATGCCGCCGGAAATCCACGTCACGTGATTGATCAACCATTCGATGATGAACTGCGCGGCGAGCGTGGCAATCGCCAGATACAGCCCTTTGATGCGCAGCGACGGGATGCCGACGATGATCCCGACCAGCGCCGCCATCAGCCCGCCCGCCGGGATCGCGAGCCAAAACGGCAGACCCAAGCGAACGATCAGATTGGCGGCAGTGTACGCCCCGACCGACATGAACCCGCCTTCGCCGATCGAGATCAAACCGGTAAAGCCGACCAGAATATCCAGACCCACGGCGCCGACGATCGCGATCAACACGAGGTTGAGCAGCGTCATCAGATAGGGGCTGGCCACCCAGGGCACGACAAAGACAAACAGCACCGCCAGCCCCGCCACCGCCCACCGCGCCACCGGCAGCGGGTAGAGCGCCATGTCGGCGGCATAACTGGTTTTGAAGATGCCGGTTTCGCTGTGAAACATGGCGCCGGGCGGCTCACACCCGCTCGATGCGTCGCCGGCCGAAAATGCCTTCCGGCCGCACCATCAGGACCGCGATCATCAGCAGAAACGGGATGAAATCCTTGGTTCCGCCACCGACGATCGGATCGAGAAACCCGGCCGAGACGCTTTCAACACACCCGACGATAAGCCCGCCGACCACTGCGCCCACAACCGAATCGAGCCCGCCCAGGATCATCACCGGGAACACTTTGAGCCCGACCAACGCCAATGGGTTGTCGACCCCCAGCATCGCTCACCACAGCACCCCGCCGAGCGCCGAGACAACCCCGGCCAAGGCCCAGGCGAGCGCAAAATAACGCTGGACATTGATGCCCATCGCCATCGCGACTTGCTGATTGTCGGCCACTGCGCGCATCGCCACGCCGATCCGGCTTTTGAGAAAGAACCAGCCAAAGGCGGCGAGAAACCCCAGGCTTACACCGGCCCCGACCAGTTCGATCGGCGGCAGGATCAACGGGCCGAGCCGCAGCGGGGTATCCGGGATCGGCAGCGGGATGGTCTGGGTGCCACCGCCAAACGCCATTGTTGCCGTGCCGCGCAGCACCGCGGCCAACCCGATCGTGGCCATGATCACGGCGATAATCGGCCGCCCGAGCAACGGCCGCAACACGACCCGTTCAAGGACAAAGCCAAACCCGATCATCGCCGCGATCGTCAGCAGGGCGCTCGCCCACCATGGCGCCCCGGCGAGATGGATGGCGCCCGCCGCCAGAAAGCCGGCGAACATGACAAACTCGCCCTGAGCAAAGTTGATCGCGTCGGTCGCTTTGTAGATCAGCACAAATCCGAGCGCGACGAGCGCGTACATCGCGACGACGAGCAGGCCGTTGGCCAGCAGAATGGCCAGAAAGCGCAACGGCAGATCAGGCATAGGCCGGCTCGGGGATCGGCGGCGCCGCCAGCGCAATCTCGTCGATG
This sequence comes from Alphaproteobacteria bacterium, assembly GCA_021324875.1. Taxonomy (GTDB): domain Bacteria; phylum Pseudomonadota; class Alphaproteobacteria; order ATCC43930; family CGMCC-115725; genus AP-15. The sequence continues at coordinate 9,729 of JAJPIH010000028.1, read as the reverse complement.
GCGACGCTTGAACGCAGCACGGTCTTGCGACCGTCTTCATAGGTGATTTCGGTCGCCAGCTCGACCGCGTCGGCGCCGCCGTAGAACGCCTCGACCACCGCCGCGTATTTTTCGGCGATAAAGCGCCGCCGGACCTTGCGTGTCCGGGTGATCTCGTTGTCGTCGGGATCGAATTCCTTGTTCAGCAACAGAAAGCGGCGGACCCGCGCGGCGGCCGGCAGGCCGGTGTTGCAACGCTCGATCTCGGCGCCGATCAGCCGACGGATCTCCGGCTTGGCGCTCAGATCCTGAAACGAGGTGTAAGCGAGATTATGGCGTTCGGCCCAATTGCCGACGGTGCCGAGGTCGATCGCGATCATTGCCGCGACAAACGGGCGGCGGTCGCCAAAGGCCACCGCTTCGGCGATGAAAGGGCTGAATTTCAACTTGTTTTCGATAAATTGCGGCGCAAACGGGGTGCCGTCGGCGAGCTCGCCGACATCCCGCGACCGGTCGATGATGACCAGATAGCCGCGCGGGTCGATATAGCCCGTATCACCGGTGTGAAACCAGCCTTCGGCGTCGATGGCCGCGCGGGTCGCGTCGGGCTGGCGGTGATAGCCCTGAAACACGGCGGCCGAGCGGACCAGGACCTCGCCGCGGTCATCGGTTTTGATCTCGGTGCCGGGCATGGGAACGCCAACCGTATCGGCGTCGGCCTCGCCGTCGCGCTGCAATGTTGCCAGCCCCGACAATTCGGTGGCGCCCCAAACCTGTTTCAGATTGACGCCGAAAGCGCGGAAGAAGCGGAATGTGTCGGCTCCGAGCGGGGCGCCGCCGGTATAGGCCCAGCGCGCCCGGCGCAGCCCGAGCTGGTCGCGCACCGGGCGATAGACCAGGATCTCGCCAAACAGCAAGGCCAATCGCAGCCACGGCGACAACCGCTCGCCGGCACTGCGCGCGCTCTCGCCGCGCTCGGCCAATGCGCGGAAGCATTCGAAAACGCGGCGCTTCAGCGGCGACGCGTCAGCCGCCCGAATCCGCAATTGGGCCAGCATGTTCTCCCACACCCGGGGCGGTGCGAGCGCCACCGTCGGCCCCAACTCGCGCAGGTCGCGCTGCACCGTCTCCGGCCGCTCCGGACAGTTGCACGCAAACCCGACCAGCAGGGTCAAGACCAGCGAAAACAGAGACTCGCCGATCCACGCCATCGGCAGATAAGAGAGGATGTCGTCATTCGGCCCGATCGTCTCGGCGGCGACAAATCCGCGGGACGCGGCCAGCAGATTGGCGTGCGACAGCATCACCCCTTTGGGGTTGCCGGTCGTCCCCGAAGTATAGGTGAACAGCGCCACCTCGTCGGCCCGGCCCTTGTCGATCTCCGCCTCGAGATATCCCGAATGCGACGCGCCGAATTCGCGGCCCGCCGCCTGCACCGCATCGAACGCGACCAGCATCGGCTGGGCATAGCGCCCGATCCCGCGCGGGTCGTCATAGATAATGAGCTCAAGCTCCCGCAGCCGATCCTGGACGGCCAAGATCTTGTCGACCTGCTCCTGGTCTTCGGCCACGACGACGCGAACCCCGGCGTGGTCGATGACATAGGCCATCTCGGCGGCGATCGCGTCCTGGTAGATCGGCACCGCCACACCCCCCAGGCATTGCGCCGCCAGTTGCGCCCAGTAAAGCCGCGGGCGGTTGTCGCCGACGACCGCGAGCTTGTCGCCGCGGCCAAAGCCGCGCGCGGCAAGCCCCAGGGCAAAGTCGTGGACTTGGCGCTGATAGGCCGACCAGGTGAAAGTCTGCCAGATCCCGCGCGTTTTCTCGCGGATCGCCGGTCGCGCGGCCATTGTCGCAGCGTTGCGCCGCAATAGCCGCGGCAAGGTGTCAAGGTTCGCCTGATCGGTCACACCGCCGCCTCCACCACGGCCCGATCACGTTGCCCGCCGCCGAGATAGGCGCGGATCACCTCCGGATCACGCTGGATCTGGGCGGGCGTGCCGTCGGCGATTTTGCGCCCATGGTCGAGCACCGCGACCCGCTCGGAGATATCCATGACCACGGCCATATCGTGCTCAATCAAAATGATCGTGATGCCCCATTCGCGGTTAGCATCGAGAATAAAGCGCGCCATATCCTCTTTTTCTTCTTGGTTCATGCCGCCCATCGGCTCGTCGAGCAGCAGCAATTTCGGCTCGAGCGCCAGCGCGCGACCGAGTTCGACCCGCTTGCGCAGGCCGTAAGCGAGACCGGCGGTCGGTTGCTTGCGCAGGTCTTCGAGCTCCAGAAACTCGATCAGCTCTTCGACCCGGGCGCGATGGGCGATCTCCTCGCGCTGCGCCAGCCCCCAATAAACAAAACACGACAACACGCCGGCGCGCATATGCACGTGGCGGCCGAGCATGATGTTGTCGAGCACGCTCATGCCGGCGAACAGCGCGATGTTTTGGAATGTGCGCGCGATCCCGCGGGCGGCGATCGCCGAGGGCCGCAGGCCGGTCACCTCGCGCCCCTCAAAGCGGATCGATCCGCGATCGGGCTGATAAAAACCGCTGATAATGTTGAGCAGCGAGGTCTTGCCGGCGCCATTTGGCCCGATGATCGAGGTCAGGCTGCCGCGCCGCACCGCCAGCGAGACATCCTCGACCGCGCGTACCCCACCGAAATGTTTGGAAACACCAGAGACCGTCAGCAGTATGTCCCCGTCTGCCACAACCGGGGAGCTGCTTGACGCGCTCGACACCGCCCGCATTTCCTCGCCGCTCGCCAATCCGACCATGCCGAGCAATTATGGCCGTCATGATGAAGACGCAAAGCCGGAAATGCAATCGCTTCCGCGGACGTTTTTTACATATTCCCCCGGCACTTGCCGGCGCAACCGTCGGCCTTGCGGCAAGCGCGGCAGGATCGCTTGCTCACTGTAGTTAACGAGGGTTGCGGGGCGCGACAAAAAGATGTCGGCGCGGTATGATTGCTGGCAAGCTGAAGCATGCGATCAATGACGCGGGCACAGAAGATTTGGCGCGCGGCGGCGGTGTTGTCCGCGGCGGCGCTCGTCGCCTGCCAGAACCCGGCGCCGACCCCTGCGCAAACACAGTTGATCGCGGCCCGCGATCGCCTGACCGCCGCAATCCGGCACTGTACGCTGATTTATCATTTCGATCCCGACGCACCCGATTTGCCGCAGCGGCAACTGGCCCCGAATGAACTCGCTTGGCGGCAATGCGCTTACCGGGCGGCGCGCGACTATGAACGCGCCAACCCGGCCCTGGCGCCGTTGTATCAATCGCTTATCGACGAAGACATCGCGATGACCAACGCGATCATGCGCGGGCAGATGACACGCAGCGAGCGCCGCACCAAGATCACGCGGACGTTGTCGCAGATCAGGACCGCGGAGGAAAACCAAATAGCCATGGCCCAGGCCGATCAGGCGCAAAAGCAGGAGCAGATGCGCGATATTTACAATACGATTAGGGCGTTCACCGGCGTGCCTTCGTATTGACGCCGATCGCGCGGTCGATGCGGCCGCCGTCGCTCTCCAAAACCGGGCGGACCGAACCGTGGAAACCTCAGCCCTACCGACAACCCTGCTGACCGGCTTTCTCGGCAGCGGCAAGACCACCCTGTTGCGTCGCGCTCTCGCCTCGCCGGCTCTGGCCGATACCGCCGTCGTCATCAACGAATTGGGCGAGATCGCGATCGACCATCATTTGGTCGATTACGTCGAAGGCGGGGTCATCGAATTGCCGGGCGGATGTCTGTGTTGCGCGGTGCGCGAAGATCTCGCGCGGACCTTGCGCGGCCTGCTCGACCGCCGGTCTTCCGGCGAGCTGCGCCCGTTTCGCCGGATTGTCGTGGAGACCACCGGTCTCGCCGACCCGGCCCCGATCCTTTACACGCTGGGCGCTGACCCGATGCTCGATCACTGCCTGCGGCTCGCCGGGGTTGTGACCTTGATCGATGCGGTCAGCGGGGCGGCGACGCTCGAGCGCTTTGCCGAGGCAGCAAAGCAGGCGGCACTGGCCGACACGCTGGTCATCAGCAAGACCGATCTGGCACCGTTGGGTGCGGCGTTGGCCGGGCAGCTCGATCGGCTCAACCCGGGCGCCCGCCGGATCGTCGCGCAGGCCGCGGCCGATCCCGGCATGTTGCTGTTCGGCGATGCCGGCCGATCATCGGCGCGAACATTCGCGGCCCCACCCGCCGCCGCGCACAGCCATGGCATCGACACCTTTGTGCTGGGCCTGGGCCTAGCCATCAGCCGCTTTGATTTTGCCCGCGCGCTGGGCGGCCTGGCCCAGGCCCGGGGCAGCGATCTATTGCGCGTCAAAGGGTTTGTGGAATTTGCCGACCGCCCCCGGCGCCCGGCCTTGGTCCAGGCCGCCCAGTACACGCTGATGGCGCCCGAATGGCTCGACGAGTGGCCCTCCGATTGGCCCGAAGACGGTCCCAGGAGCCGCCTGGTGTTTATTGTTCAGGGAATTGGGCGCGCCGAGGTGTTGGCCCATTTCGCCTTCGCCAACCCGGTGATTTGCCAATCCGCAGCGGCGGGCTAACGGGAGCGCAATTCGCCGGTGCCGATCACGACCAGGGCGGGCGGGTTGGGCGGCGCGGATTGGGGCGCCAAATCGGCCGGTGTGCCGGCGGCTGTCGGCATCATCCGCGCGCCCCCGATCGCCGCTTGGTCGCAGCCGGCGACCCCGAGCCCGGCCAGAAGCAGGGCCAACTTTGACAATGTGCGCATCTTCCACCCGTATCGGCGGACCAATACCGGGGGATATTAGGCACTCATTCGATTTTCGGTCAATCGAGCACGATCTGAGTTAGGCGTAAGTATAAACTTTTGCCTCCCACGAAAAGATCGGCTCGCGACCGATTTGGGTCGGCTCGACGACCCGCTCTTGGGTGACTTCGACCCATTTTCTGCCAAAGGGCGCCGCCCCAGGCCAGGTCGGGACGACGTAGTCGGCGCCCGGCGGCGAGGCAAAATCGGAGAAATTGGCGAGTACAATCACCGGCTCCGCAGCCCCGGCCCCGCCGCGGCGCCAGACGATGACCCGTTTGCCCTCGCTAAAATCGCTCCACAGAAAATCGGTGTCGTTGACCGACAAGGCGGCAGCGCTGGTGCGCAATCGGATCAGCCCCTTGACATAGGCAAAAATCCGCCGCCGCAGCGGGGCGTACCAGCCGTCCGGGTTGCCCCACCGGTCGGGGCTCGCGGCTGCGGTCAGCCGGCCGAAATTGACCGGATCGACCTGTTTGCCGCCGCGCTGGGTGACGTTGCCGTCGGCATCGAACAGGTCGTGTTGATCGGCAAACTCCTCGCCCGCGAGCAGCATCGGAATGCCGACAGCGGTCATCAGGCAGACAAAGGCGAGCTTGATCCGCTTTTCGATCTGGTCGTCGGGCAGGTGGCGCAGCATCGTGAACAGGCGCTCGTGGCGAAAGCCTTCGACATCGTGCTTGGTCACGTAATTGACCGCCTGCGCCCCATCGGTGAACACGCCGCCCAGCCGACAATCGATCATCTTTCTGACCGACCAGTCGAAATCGTCGCCGCCGACACTTTCGCCGAGGATCGCCGCCCGCACCCGGCTCTGGAAATCCTCGTTCCACAACCCGTCAAGCCGGTTCTGGCGCAGCAATGCCGCCGGCAGACTTAATTCCTCGCCGACCACCAGAAACCGGGCCTCGGCGCCCGCCGCCGGGTCCAGCCCGGCATCGGCCCAGCGCCGGCGGAACAGGTCACGGGCGAAATCCTTGTAGGCCTGGACGAAATCCCAATTGGCGACATTCTCGACTCTGTCCATGCGCACGCCATCGATGCGGAAATCGCGCATCCAGCGGGCCAGCGAAGTCAGCATCAACTGCCGCGCCGGGTACAGGCTGCCTGCCGCTCCCGAGATCGGGTCGTAGGTCGTCACCGCCCGCGCATAGCGCCACAGCGTGCTGCCAAAGCCGTTGCGTGGGCTGCGTGAACCGTCGGCGCGACCCGAGGTCAGCGCGTCCGGGTCATTCGGGTCGGCGCCCGGGTCGTCGATGCAGAAATCGGGCGCGTCGATATGGCTATAAGGCTCCTCTTTGGCGAAGGCCATGACCGCGTCGATCAAGAAGCGAATGCGCCGGCGATGGCAGGCTTCGACGAGACCCGCGAGATCACGATTGGCCGTGGATGACAAATTGCCCTCGGATAGCCGAGCTCGCTGTCCGGTGCCAGGTAATGCGAGGTGTCGTAGCCCCATTCCCGCTTGTAGAAGCTGTCGGCCGCAGGCAGCAATTCGAGGGCGTTGATACCGAGATCGGCGAGATAGGCCTGGCCCTGGTCAAGCAGCGACAGATCGGCAAAATTGGCGCCGCCGATGCGCTCGTCGACGAGGGCCGCTACATCGAGAAAGGTCGCCACCGCGCGCTCCGGCTCGTTGGCCGCGCGGCTCAGCGCCCAGGCCGTCGGCAATTCGTAAATCACGAGCCGATTGTTGGCGGGCAGCGCCGCGGGATCATCTGCCGCGGCGAAAACGGGCCCCTCGCCGGCCGGGTCCGAGACCAGAAGCCGGCCGTCTGCGCCGCTGCGGATGACCGCGGCCGGCTGGCTCGCGCCGACCGAACCGGGCGGCATGATGCGCCAGTCGACCGCGGTCGCAAACGGGTCGGTAACCGTGATCCGGCTCGGCGCACCGGCGGGCGCGCGGCTGTCGTCGACCTCGAACCAGTAGTGATAGACCGTATTATCGGCAAGCCCGCAGGCGGCGGCCGTCACTTCATACAAACCCGCGCAACCGGGGCTCGGGGCCAGCCCAATCCGTCTGACATCGACCAGCGCCGGCGGGTTGCCCGGGACCAGCCGGCCGATGACCAGCCGCGGCGGGCTTGCCTGCGGGCGAGGGGTCCACAGCACGAAATCCGTTTCACGGCGGGTGAGCAGATCGGTGGTGATCGGCACGGGGCTTTCGGCGGACGATAGGGCGATCAAACAATGTTAAGCCGGATCTCGCGCACCCGGTATGATCTGGATCATAGGCCGAGGGTCGCAACCATCGCGATCCGGCGTCAGCGCGTCGGGAATGGCGGCATATTGCGGCATATTGCGGCGCGGCTATTGCCAAGAGCCGATGCCGCATCTCCAATGACGCTTGGTTGCCGCACGCAAGAGGAGGCCGCCCGATGTCGTTGTCGATCCGTCCATTGCACCCGCTGTTCGCCGCCGAGGTGACGGGCGTCGATTGCCGCCATCCGCTCGATCCGGACACCGTCGCGGCGATCGAGCGGGCGATGGACGAATACGCCGTGCTGGTTTTTCCCGGACAGCAAATCACCGACGCCGAGCAGATCGCTTTTACCCGGCACTTCGGCGAACTCGAGCACTACAACACCCCCGGTCATATCCGCAAACGCGAGGAGCAGCGGCTCGGGCCGGGCATCGCCGATTTCTCCAATCTCGACAAAACCGGCGCGCTGATGTCGACCGAGGACCGGGTCTGGTTCTTCAAGCTGGCCGACCGGCTGTGGCATTCCGACAGCTCGTTCCGGCCGGTGCCGGCGAAATACTCGCTATTGTCGGGCCGGGTGATCCCGTCCTGGGGTGGCAACACCGAATTTGCCGATATGCGCGCCGCTTATGACGCGCTCGACGAGCGCACCAAAGCCGAAATAGCCGACCTCGTCTGCGAGCACTCCCTGATCTATTCGCGCGAAGCGATCGGCTTTAGCCAATTGACGACCGAGGAAATCGAGGCGTTCCGGCCGGTGCGCCAACCGCTTGTGCGCACGCATCCGGTCACCGGCCGCAAATCGCTGTTTCTTGCCTCGCACGCCGGCGGGATCGTCGGTTGGCCGGTGCCCGAAGCGCGCATGTTCCTGCGCGATCTGACCGAGCACGCAACCCAGCGCGAGTTCGTCTATTCGCATCAGTGGCGGCCTTTCGACCTGGTCATGTGGGACAACCGCACGACCATGCACCGCGCGCGCCGCTTCGATCCGCGCGAGATCCGCGATGCCCGGCGCACCACTTTGGCCGGCGACGGACCGCTGATCGCGCCGGCGGGGGCGGCGTAACGCCGGCGATCGCCAGTCGCGGCCAGGGGCGCCGCCGGCCGGCGGCACCCCTGATCAGGCGGCGTGCGGCAGGCCGCGTTCAAGCAGTGCGGCAAGGCGCCGGGCGAAAGCCGGGGGATCGGGCAATTGCTCGCCCTCGACAATCCGCGCCTGATCGAGCAGCAGCCAGGCGAATTCGCCGATCTGGTCGGAAGTCCCGCTTTCGCCGACGCTGGCGGCAAGACGCTGGATCAAATTGTGGCGCGGGTTGAGTTCGAGGATGCGCTTGGCGGCCGCGTCGATCTGGCGGTGCTGTTTCAAGAGACGCTCGAAATGCATGTCCATGTCGCCTTCGTCGGCGACCAGGCAGACTGCGCTGTCGGTCAGCCGGTCGGAACTGCGCACATCCTTGACCGCATCGCCGAGCGCCAATTTGAAGATGGCAATCAGGCTCGAGATCTGCGCCGGCGGCTCCGGCGCTTTGTCGTCGGGGGGCGTGATTTTGACTAGGTCGACAGCGCCCCGGGTTGTCGATTTGAACGGCTTGTCCTTGTACGAGCCGACCATCGGCACCCAGAACTCATCGATCGGGTCGGTCAGCAGCAGCACTTCGACCCCGCGCGCCCGAAATCCCTCAAGCTGCGGGCTGCGCTTGACGACCTCGAGATCATCGCCGGTGATCGTGTAGATCGCGTCTTGGCCGGGCCGCATCCGTTCGACATATCCGTCAAGCGAGGTGAGGCCGTCCTGTGCCGTCGAGCGGAACCGGGCCAGACCGAGCAGCTCCTCGCGCTGCTCGCGGTCTTCGTAGAGACCTTCTTTCAAGACGGCGCCGAAATTGTTCCAGAACGTTTCGTATTCGCCCGGCTCTTCGGTCGCCTTTTTGGCCAGTTCGCCAAGCACCCGGCGGGTCAGCTGCTGGCGCATGCGGGCCGCCATCGGGTTTGATTGCAGCATCTCGCGGCTGATGTTCAGCGGCAAATCCTCGCTGTCGATGATGCCGCGCAGAAACCGCAGATAGGCGGGCAGCAAATCGGTCGCCTCGTCGGTGATGAACACCCGCCGTACATAGAGCTTGACCCGGCTCTTGCGCTCCGGATCAAACAGGTCGAAGGGTTTGACCGATGGCACAAACAACAGGCCCGTGTATTCGTAGACGCCCTCGGCCTTGAAATGCAGGGTCAGCCACGGATCGTCAAAACTGTGGCCGACATGATGATAGAATTCCTTGTATTGCTCGGGTGTGATCTCCGATCGCGGCCGGGTCCACAAGGCCGAGGCGGTATTGATCGTCTCCTCTTTGCCGCCGTCCTTGAGCACGATCCGCAGGCCGATATGGTCGGAATAGGTGCGCACAATGCGGCGCAGGCGGTTGGCGTCGAGGTATTCGTCCTCGCCCTCGCGCAAATGAACCACGATCGCAGCCCCGCGATTTGCGCCCGGATAGGGCTCGATCGTGAATTCGCCCTTGCCGTCCGAACTCCAGCGCCAACCCTCGCTCTCGCCGGCCCGGCGCGTGATGACCTCGACCTTCTCGGCGACCATGAAGGCGGAGTAGAAGCCGACGCCAAACTGGCCGATCAGGCTCATATCCTTGCGCGCGTCGCCGGAAAGCTGGCTGACAAATGCGGCTGTGCCGGAGCGGGCAATCGTCCCGAGATTTTCGATCAGCTCGTCATGGTTCATGCCGATGCCATTGTCGGCGACGGTCAGGGT
>JAJPIH010000242.1 GCA_021324875.1 Alphaproteobacteria bacterium | reverse complement strand
GTGCGCCAGCTCGCCGATTGGGGAGCCGATGTGATCAAGGTCGAGCCGCCCGGCGAACAGGTCGACGCCACCGGCAGCCGCCGCGACGGCCCCGATTTCCAGAACCTGCACCGCAACAAGCGGTCGATGACCTTGAACCTCAAAAGCAAGCAGGGCCTCGACATCTTCTTTGAACTGGCGCGGCGTGCCGACGTGATCGTCGAGAATTACAAATCGGATGTGAAGCACCGGCTCGGCATCGATTACGAGGCGGTCAAACAGGTCAATCCTCGCATCGTTTATGGCAGCATTTCCGGCTTCGGGCAGGACGGACCCTATGCGGGTCGGGCCGGGGTCGACCAGATCGCCCAGGGCATGGGCGGGCTGATGTCGATCACCGGCCATCCCGGCCAGGGCCCGGTGCGGGTCGGGATCGCGATCAACGACACTTCGGCCGGGCTGTTGTTGGCCTATGGCATCGTGCTGGCATTGTTGGCGCGCGAGCGCAGCGGGGCGGGCCAGTGGGTCCACACCTCGCTGCTTGAAGCGCAGATCTACATGCTCGACTTCCAGGCCGCGCGCTATCTGATGAAGGGCGAAGTGGCGGGACAGGAGGGCAATTTCCACCCGACCTCGCCCGGCACCGGCATGTTCCAGACCGCCGACGGCTATATCAACCTTGCCGCCTCCGGCGACAGCCTGTGGCGGCGGTTCTGCGAGGCCGCGGGCGCGCGCGACCTGCTGGAAAATCCGGATTTTGCCAATGTCGTCGCCCGCGCCAACAACCGCGCCGCCCTGATCGCCCATCTGAACGAGATCATGCGCCGGCACAGCAGCGCCTATTGGGTCGAGCTGTTATCCAAGGCCGGGGTGCCATGCGGCCCGATCAACACGATCGACCAGGTGTTCGCCGACCCCCAGGTGCAGCATCTCGGGATCGCCAAGCCGGTCACCAATCCCAAGCTCGGACCGCAGAAAATGGTCGGCCAGCCGATCCATATGAGCGCCTATCCGCAGCCCGACGAGCTTTCCCCGACCCCGGAACAGGGCCAGCACACGGCCGAGGTGTTGCGCGACCTCGGTTACGACGACGCCGCGATCGCCGGGCTGCGCGCCGCAGGCGTCATCTAGCCAGGCGGAAGGCGGCCGCGTCGCGCACCACATGCCCGGCGGTGCGGCCGGCAAAATGCGTGCCGATCACCAGCACTGGCGTTCCGGCGAGCCGGGCCAGCATCGTCTCGCGCGTCGTGCGCGCCAATTCCGGGTCGCTGTCAGCGGTCGAGGACCATTCCGGGCGCGCGATCTGGCAGGGGTGATGCATGAAATCGCCGGTGATCAGCGCTTCTTCTGCGTCCGCGGCGATGCGCACACTGACATGCCCCGGGGTATGGCCGGGGGTCGGCACCAGGCTGACCTCGTCGCAAATCCGATGACCGGTCTCGACCAGATCGACAAGCCCGCTTTCCCAAACCGGGGCAATCGAATCGGCGAAGACCACGCCGATGTCGTCGCGATCGTGCCGCCCGGTCCAATGGGCGTATTCGACCCGGCCCATCAGATAGCGCGCATTCGGGAAGGTCGGCACCCAGCGGCCGTCGACCAGCATCGTGTTCCAGCCGACATGGTCGACATGCAGATGCGTGCACACGACCGTGTCGATCGTCTCGCGCGGGTAGCCGGCGGCGGCGAGATCGGCGAGGAATTGCGTCTGGAGCCGGTTCCAGCCGGGAATGCGGCGGCCTTCTTTGTCGTTGCCCAAGCAGGTGTCGACAATGATGCGGCGGCGCGGCGTTTCGACGACGAGCGCGTGGATGCTCATCTTGAGCCGCCCCTGCTGATCGGCAAAATCGGGACAAAGCCAGCCGATCGGACGGATTTCGTCATAGGTCGCCTGGGGCAGCAAAAACCGGCTGCCGCCCGTGACCTCGAGCTCGACGATTTTGGTGACCTTGACCCGCCCGATCCGCCACTCCATGGCTGTCCTCCCTGATGCGCGGCCGGGCCGGGGTCTTACGGCCGGCCCTGGTCCCGATCGCGGCGGCGGCTGCGGCGGGCGGCGAGGCCGGCGAATGCGGCCCGCCATCCGCGGCCAAAATTCGCCGCCGAAAAGCGGCGCGCCTCGAAGCCCGCGAGCAAGATCGTCGAGACCGACAGCGGCAGCAGAAAATAGATCCCGCGATAGGCGACGAGCGCCGCCGCCACCGCGCTGACCGGCACCTTGTCGCCGACCGCGTAGAGGATCACCAGTTCGAAGATCCCGAGCCCGCCCGGAACATGGCTCAACACGCCAAGCGCGAGAGCCGCGGCAAAGACCGCCGCGAATACAAAAAACCCGATCCCGGTCGGGGGCAGCAGCACCCACAAGACCGCCGCCGCGGCGAGCATATCGGCGGCGGTGACCGCGATCTGGCCGAGCACCAAGGTCGGTCCCGGCGGTTCGATGCGGATCCGGCCGATCGCCATCGGCCGCCGGCGCGTCGCCAGAAAAGCGAGAAAACTCGCCGCCAGGATCAGCAATGCCCCGGCCGCGGCGCGCAGCGGCTCAGGCGAGGTCCCGAGGATGGCGCTGACCCGGTCGGCGCAAAAGGCCAGCCCGATCGCGACCACGGTCGCTAGACCGATGCCGATCGCCACCGAGATGAACAGGATCACCCGCGCCACCTGGCCCGGCGACAGGCCGGCGGCGGTATAGATGCGGTAGCGGACGGCCCCTCCCGACAGCGCCCCAAAACCGCCGGCGTTGCCGATCGCATAGCCGCAGAACGAGGCGAGCAGCGCCGACAACAGCGGCGGCCGGGCCCGGGCATAGGCCAGCCCGGACAGATCGTAACCGAACAGGGTCAGATAGCTGACGCCGGTGGCGGCCACCGCCAACAGCAGCGCCGAGGCCGGGGTCGCGCGCAAGGCCGCGATCAGGGCGGCGCCGCTGACATCGGCCAATGCCCGTTCCAAACCCCAGAACGCCAGCCCGGCAACGACGCAGACGACAAGCCCGGCGGCATGCCGGCGGCTGCCGAGGCGGCGCCATCCGGCACGGTTGCGGCGGTCGGAAGTGCCGGGCGGCGGTGGCGACCGAGACATGTCTAGTCGCGGCGGACCCGGCCGATCGAGCGGCAGCAACGCCGGTTGTTCCCTTGCAGCCTCGGACTCCGAAAGCTCGCCCATGCGGCGGCCGGGCCCGCCGTCCCGCCCGGGGACGCCGCCCGCGACCGACGCCATGCCCGGCCGCTCACGCCGTATAACCGAAGCCGAGCTGATTTTCAGCAGTCGCGAGCACCGGGCGGTTTCCGGGGCCTAGCCGGCAAAGCAGAAGATGCTCGCCGGCTCTTCGCTCCAATGGCGCTCGCGGCGCAGCCGGCCGGTCATCGCCTCGACATAAGGAGCCGCCGCCAACACCATCGCCATGTGCCGGTCCGACAGTTCAATACCGGCGGCGCGGCAGGCGGCAGCGGCACGGGCGCGGGTCGCGGCGTCGCCATCGGCAAACGGCGGATCGGGCACCGGCGGCAGCGCCGGCGCAGAGGCCGCCGGCGAATCGAGCTGCGGTCGCCGGCCACGCCACGGGGTTGCCTGTTCATAGGCATGCGCCACCCGCAGCACGGTCGGTTCGGCAAAGGGCGCTGCGACAATCTGCATCGACAATGGCAACCCGTCGCGACTGAAGCCGATGCATTGGGCGAGCGCCGGACCGCCGGTGACGTTGAACGGGGTCGTCAAGGATGGCCGCTGCCAGAACTGGATCGTGCGCCAGGCGTCAAGCCGCGGCGCCGGTCCCCCGGCGGTCGCCGTGACCAGCACGTCGAACTGGTCGTAGACCGGTTTCATTTCGGCGAGCATCCGCCGTCGCTCACGCTGCGCCTCGACATAATCGCGCGCCCCGATCAGCACTGCGGGCAGCACTCGGCCGAGGAAATCCTCGCCGAACTCGCCGGTGCGGCTGCGCAGCGTCTGGTGATGCACGGCCAAAAGCTCGCTTTCGGCGATCGTCACCTTGACATCGTAATAATCCTGCGCCGGCCGCAGTCGCACCTCGCCCAGTTGCGCCCCGAGCCGGCGCAGCACCTCGAGCGCATCTTCGAGCGCGGCTTTGACTTCGGCCGAGACCGGGCAATCCTGCTCGTGGAGATGGCGAACCACCCCGACCCGCAACCCGCGAATGTCGCCGGTCAAGGCGGCGCGGTAATCGGGCATCGGCAGGCGGGCGCTGGCCGGATCGCGCGGGTCGTGCCCGGCGATCGCCTGCAACACGATCGCACAATCCGCGACCGTCCAGGTCATCGGCCCGGCATGGTCAAAGGTGAAGGAGTTGGTGTAAACGCCATGGCGGCTGACCAGCCCATAGGTCGGCTTCAGCCCGACGATGCCGCACAGCGCCGCCGGCCCGCGGATTGAGCCGCCGGTGTCGGAGCCGAGTGCCGCCGGCACCAGCCCGGCCGCCACCGCCGCCCCCGAGACGCTCGATGAGCCGCCGGTGAAATGCTCGCGGTTCCACGGGTTGCGCGCCGGCGGCCAGGGCAGGTCGAAGGATGGCCCGCCATGGGCGAATTCGTGGGTGGCGAGCTTACCCGTCAGCACCGCCCCCGCCTGATAAAGCTTGGCGACCGTGGTCGCGTCGAAATCGGGGACGTGGTCGCGGCAGGTGCGCGAATGCGCGGTCGTGCGGATCCCGGCGGTCGCATAGATGTCTTTGAGCGCAAACGGGATCCCGTGCATCGCTCCGCGGTAACGGCCGGCGGCGATCTCGCGCTCGGCGGCCCGGGCCTGGGCGAGCGCCCGCTCCGGGGTGGCGAGCAGATAGGCGTTGAGCTGCGGGTCGAGGCTCTCGCCACGGCCGATCAGCGCTTGGGTCAGTTCAACCGGAGACAATTGCTTTGTCGCGATGCGCTGCGCGGCCTCCGCAATCGTCATAAAGGCGAGTTCGGTCGCCGGCGCGGTCAGCTCGTCGGGCATGGTTGCGACCTCGTTCAGCCCGGCGGCGCCACCGACAGGCGGCCGGTCACACCGTGCCGCTCGATAAAGCTCGCCACCATCCCGGAGCGCTTTGCCTCTTCGACAAATTGCCTCAGAAACGCAAACCCGGCGGCGTTTTTCTTTGGCGTGCCGACCGCCTGCTGCACCGCGGTGAATTGGCCGTCGAGAATCCGCGAGCCCGGCCGCGCTTGCTGCACGGCGATCAGCCCCGGCCGCAACCCGGCATAGGCGTCGAGTTTGTCGCGGTCAAACGCCGCCAGCGCCGCTTCGGCATTGTCGAATTGCAGCAACTGCCCCCTTTTGTAGTTGTTTTCGAGCCACAATCCATAGGCGCTGCGCGCCGTCACCGCGACCCGCCGGCCGGGCTGATCGACCTCGGCGATCGTGCGGATCGGCGAGCCGGCCGGCACCAGATAGGTCGCCTCGATCTCGCAATAGGCGGCGGTAAAGTCGATCACCGCCGCGCGCTGTGGCTCGGCGCCGATCAGACCGATATCCCACACCCCCTTTTCGGCGTCGTCGGCGAGTTCGCCCGGCCGCGCATAGGGGATGTATTTGACCGGCACCCCGAGCCGGGCGGCGATCGCCGCGGCCATATCGGGCGAAACCCCGGTCGGGTCGCCCGAGGGCGTCT
>JAJPIH010000197.1 GCA_021324875.1 Alphaproteobacteria bacterium | reverse complement strand
GTCGACGCCGAAGACATGGCGCAGATGATCGCCGAGATCAAATCGCTCGATCCGCGCCCGGGTTTGGCCTTTGACCCGCCGCTGGCGCAGCCGGTGGTGCCCGATATACTGATGCGCGCGCAGGCCGATGGCGGCTGGGTCGTCGAGCTGAACGCCGAGACCCTGCCCCGGGTTCTGGTCAACAACAAATACCATGCCAAAATCAGCCGCGTCGCGCGCAGCAAGGCGGAACGGGACTATTTGAGCGAGCGGTTGCAGGCCGCCAACTGGCTGGTCAAATCGCTGCACCAGCGGGCGACCACGATCCTCAAAGTCGCCGCCGAAATCGTGCGCCAGCAAGACGCGTTTTTCCGCCACGGCGTGCAAGCGCTGCGCCCGCTGATCTTACGCGACATCGCCGAGGCGATCGGGATGCACGAAAGCACTGTGAGCCGGGTGACCAGCAACAAATACATCGCGACACCGCGCGGTCTCTACGAGTTGAAATATTTCTTTACCTCGTCGATCCCGGCGGCGAGCGGCGGCGATGCCCATTCGGCCGAGGCGGTGCGCCATATGATCCGCAACCTGATCGACAACGAGCCTCCCGGCGCGACGTTGTCGGACGAGCGGATTGTCGAATTATTGCAGCGCGAGGGGATCGACATCGCGCGGCGCACCGTCGCCAAATATCGCGAGGCGATGCGCATTCCGTCCTCGGTCCAGCGCCGGCGCGAAAAATTGCTGCTGATCTAGTCCGCGCCGATCATCCAGCCGTTACCTAATTACCGGCAGGGCTGGCGCGGCAACGGCCGCCGGGGTGATCGATAGGCGCTTGACCCCAACCGCGATCATGCCAACTTCGCTGGCAGGCCGTCGCCGTCGGCTCGGTTTCAGAACAAAGGGCTTGGCAATGCAACTGACGGTCACCGGAAAGCAGATCGAAATCAGCAACCCATTGCGCGGCCGGATTGCCGCCAGCCTCGAGGCGATCCTCAGCAAATATTTCAAAACCGCGATCGAAGCTCATGTCGTGCTCGCCAAGGAGGCGCATCTTTGCCGCGCCGAAGTGTCGTTGCGGATCGGGCGCGGCATTGTCGTCAACGCCAGCGCGGCGCTGCCCGAGCCGTTAGCGGCGTTCGACAGCGCCGCCGAACGCGTCGCCAAGCAGATGCGGCGCTACAAGCGCCGCCTGCGCGACTATCACGCCAGGGTGCGCGAGACGCCGGAGCCGGCCGAACTGGCCCGCGACTATGTGTTGGCGCCGCTCGACGAGCCGGAGGACGACGAAGAGCAGCCTCGGCACAACGGCGCCCCGGCGGTGATCGCCGAGATCAGCACCGAGGTGCCGCGGCTGACGGTCAGCGAAGCCGTAATGCGGATGGATCTCGCCGACGCGCCGGTGCTGCTGTTCCGCAACGAAGCGCATGGCGAGCTCAACCTGGTCTACCGGCGCGGCGACGGCAATATCGGCTGGATCGACCCGGTGCTTGACCCGGCGCGCCGCAAACGCGACGCGGCGATGGCAAGCGGCGACGGCTAGGGCGGGCAGCCCCCCGACCGCGAACATTTGGCTTGGACGCGCGTCCGACACTCGCGTAAGAGGACCTTTGAGGACTGCCGGGCCTGGTCATGGAAATCGCCGATCTGATCTCGCCGCGCAGCGTCATCGCCCAACTGCGCGCGACCAACAAACGTCAGGCGTTGCAGGAACTGGCCAAACGCGCGGCCGCGATCACCGGGGTCGCGGAGCGCACGATTTTTGACATCCTGATCGAGCGCGAGCGGCTCGGCTCGACCGGCATCGGCATGGGGATCGGGATCCCGCATGGTCGCGTCCCGGGCCTCGACCGGTTCTGCGGGATCTTTGCCCGTCTCGAGCGGCCGATCGCGTTTGAGGCGATCGACGAACAGCCGGTCGATCTGATTTTCTTGCTGCTCGCCCCCGAGCATGCCGGCGCCGACCACCTCAAGGCGTTGGCCCGCGTCTCGCGCTTGTTGCGCGACCGGACGGTCTGCGAAAAGCTGCGCGGCACCGACCGACCCGATGCGCTTTACGCGCTGCTCACCGATATGACCGAAAGCGACGCGGCCTGATTAGCCACCGGTTTTGGCCCTGGCGCGGGGCGGATTGCGACAACGCCGGCGGCGCGCCGTTTCGCCATCGTCTTAAAACACGACACTCACACTGGCGCGGGGTGGATTACGGCAACGCCGGCGGCGCCGCGATGCCGATCGGGCAGGTTCGCGGCGCGGGGCGGCAAATTCAGTGGACGCTGACCGGTTCGAGGTCGTGCTGGCGCACCGTGGCGAACGCAACCTCGCGGTCGGGCAGCAACGCAATCTCGGTTCCGTCGGCGGCATGGATCGCATAGCCAGAGCGGCCGTCGACAACGACGTGCTTGACATAGGCCAGGTCTTGCATGCCGAGCAGCGCCAGTTCGCGCGCCGACATTTGTTTGATCCGTTCAATCCTGTTCATCTTGCTGCCCATTGCTCAACGTTGTGGACCGTCGGCCGTGACCTTGGCCGCCGCGGCCCCAGTTTTGATCTCGACGGTCTTGACGCGGCTTTCGATTTCGGGACGCACCAGATCGACATGGAGCAGCCCGTTATCGAGCCACGCGCCGCTGACCTCGATCCCCTCCGCCAGCACGAAGGATCGCTGGAACTGGCGGGCGGCGATGCCGCGATGCAGATAAATCCGCTGACCGTCGTCGACCTGCTTGCCACGGATCACGAGCTGATTGTCCTCGACCGTGATGCTCAGATCACTCATCGCAAACCCGGCGACCGCCAGCGTGATCCGCAGCGCATTGTCGCTCAGTTGTTCGATATTGTAGGGCGGATAACCGTCGCTCGACGCCTTGCTGACGCGATCGAGCGCGCGCTCGAAATGGTCGAAGCCGAGCAGCAATGGTGAATTGAACAGCGATAGTCGCGACATCCGTTTTCTCCTCATCGGCGAGCGAGAAACCGCCGCTGGGCCCGACGGGCGGCGCCCATATGCGGATCACCGGCAAACTGCCTACAATCTAGGTTGAGTCGTCCGATGATCAAGCAAGCGGCGGAAACCTCCCCGTGCCGCAGCCCCTGCCCGCTTCTTGCTGCCGCCTACTGAAACCCGCCGGCGACCCAATATCTACGGCGGTCCTTTCCTGCGAGCATGGCCGATGAGCAGATCGACCCGCTTGGGACGCGTCGTGTTGGCGCTGTTGTGCTGTGCGTGCATGGCGCTGGCGCCGGTTCTCGCCGAAGCGCGGGCGGGCAGCTCTTTTGGCGGGCATCCGTCGAGTTTTGGCAGCCGCGGCCTGCGCAGCTGGGAATATAACGGCGCCCAGCCGCTGTCTCGCGCCCCCAGCTCGGCGGGCGGCGCCGGTGGCCGGGCGATGCCGGGACCGGGTTATGGCGGGAGCTTGCTGCAACGCCACCCGTTTCTGACCGGGCTTGCCGGGGGGCTGTTCGGCGCTTGGCTGTTTGGGCACGCCGCCGGCGCGGCGGGCCTCGCCGGAGCGGCCGGCACGCTGTTTGGAACCCTGTTGTGGCTGGCGCTGATCGGGTTCTTGCTGTGGTTTGCGGTCCGCCTCTTGCGTATGCGCGGTTTCTCGAACGGCTGGCCGCGGCCGGCTGCTGCCGGTCTCGGCCTGCGCCGCCCCAGCCCCGCCGCGGGCCGGTTTCGCGGCCGCGACGTCAATCTCGCCGACGCCGATCTCGGTGCCTTCCAGCGTCTTCATGCGGCAATCCAGTCGGCATGGAGCGCCGGGGACCTCGAACGGCTGCGCCGGCTGATGACGCCTCAGATGTTCGAGCATTTCGCCGAGGAGCTTGCCCGCAATACGAGCCGCGGCCTGCGCAACGTTGTCGGCGAAGTTGAGCTCGTCAACGGCGAACTCCGTGAGGCCTGGGACGAGGGCAACCGGCAATACGCCACCGCGTTTCTGCGCTGGCGGGCGGTCGATTACATGGTCCGCCTTGGCGCCCCGGCCGGCGGTCCGGACGCACTGGTGGCCGGCGATCCGCGCAGCCCGGAGCAGTTCGAAGAGGTCTGGACCTTTGTCCGCCGGCCGGGCGGGCCCTGGCTGCTGACGGCCATCCAGCAGGTCTGAGGTTTGGCGCCGGGCGGCTCACCCCCGTGCCGGCGGGATTATGGCCAGGCGGCTTCGGGGGGCAACGACATCAAAATGGCTTCGACATTACCGCCGGTTTTCAGGCCGAAGCGGGTGCCGCGGTCATAAAGCAGGTTGAATTCGACATAGCGGCCGCGGCGGACCAATTGATGGCGGCGCTGCTCTTCGCTCCACGGCAATCGCATGCGCGGCCGAACGATTGCCGGGTAGACGCCGACAAACGCCTCTCCGACCGCCTGCACAAAACCGAAGTCGCGCTCCCAATCGCCGCTGTCGAGATAATCAAAAAAGATGCCGCCGGCGCCGCGCGGCTCGTTGCGGTGTTCGAGAAAAAAATACCGGTCGCACCACGCCTTGAAGCGCTCGTAGCAATCCGGCTCGTATTGCTCGCAAGCCGCGCGCAAGGCGGCGTGAAACGCGGTTTCCGCGTCGCGGTCGGGATAGATCGGGGTCAGATCGGCGCCGCCGCCAAACCAGGCCTTGGCGGTGAGGATGTGGCGGGTGTTCATATGGACCGCCGGCACCAGCGGCGAGCGCATATGCGCAACCAGCGAAATCCCGCTCGCCCAGAACCGCGGATCGTCTTCGGCGCCGGGGATGTCACGGCGAAACTCCGGGGAAAATTCGCCCCATACGGTCGAGATGTTTACCCCGACTTTTTCGAATACCTGTCCGCGCATCAGCGCCATTTCCCCGCCGCCGCCGCCGCTTCGCGCCCAGCTCCGGCGCTCGAAGCGACCGGCCGCCTCCGGCTGAGCGGCGGTGGCTGCGAACTCGTCTTCGATTGCTTCGAAGGCCGCGCAGATGCGGTCGCGCAGCGCCGCGAACCAGCCGGCGGCGCGGCGGCGGCGTTCGGGCTCGGGCGGGAATGGCGCAGAGGGCTTCATGGCTCGGGCAAGAGGCCGGTTTGCCGCAATCCTTCGAACAAAGCAATGGCGCCGGCAAGCGCCACATTGAGCGACCGCGCCGGAGCTTGCAGCGGAATCACCACCCGCGCCGTCGCCGCGGCATGAACCAGCGGCGGCACGCCGGCGGTTTCGCGGCCGAGCAAGATCGTGTCGGCGGCCGTAAACGCAAAGCGGTGCAACGGCACCTCGCCCGAGGTCGTCATCAATACCAGGCGGGCAGGCGGCATGCACCGGTCGACAAAGGCCTGCCACGACGCATGCCGGCGCAGCCGAACGAGTGCGGCATAATCGAGCGCGGCGCGTTTGAGCCGCCGGTCATCCCACAGAAAACCGCAGGGCTCGATCACATCGACCCCGACCCCGAAACAGGCGGCAAGCCGCAGCAACGCCCCGGTATTCTGCGGAATGTCGGGCTCGAACAGAGCAAGGCGCAAGCAAACCCTCGCGATCCGGTGACACAAGCGGGCGCTGCGACATGTCGTGCGCAGCCGGTCGGTGGCAATTTATGCGGCAGTCTGTCGCATAGTTCCGCCCCTTCGACAGTATAGCCTCACCGCGCTTTCGCGGCCCGCACGAGGTTGGGGGGACAGAGGGTCAAATGGTCGATGTGGCGCAACAGCACCTTAGTCATGCGCATAGCGGTGAGTCGCGTCGCGATTTTCTGATCCTGACCGCCGGCGCCCTCGGCGCGGTCGCGGTCGCCGCCACCGTGTGGCCGTTTATCGAGACGATGAACCCGGCGCGCGATACGCTCGCCGCCGCCTCGACCGAGGTCGATCTGGCGCCGGTCGCAGTCGGCCAGCGGCTGACCATCGCCTGGCGCGGCAAACCGGTGTTTATCGATCACCGCACCCCTGCCGAAATCAAGGCCGCGCGCGAGGTTGACCTGACCCAGCTGCGCGACCCGCAAGCCGACAGCGAGCGGGTCAAACAGGCCGAATGGCTGATTGTGGTCGGGGTTTGCACGCATCTGGGATGCATTCCGCTCGGCCAGAAGACCGGCGACGATCGCGGTCCTTATGGCGGGTGGTTCTGCCCCTGCCATGGCTCGATTTACGATACGTCGGGGCGCATCCGCCAAGGGCCGGCGCCGCTCAACCTCGCCGTTCCGCCCTATCAATTTACCGGCAAGTCCGCCGTCAAGATCGGCTAGGAGGGGATTATGGCCGACCAACGCCCCGGCGCGGGCACCCGGATCATCCGCTGGATTGACCATCGCCTGCCGTTTTTCGCGATGATGAACCACGAGCTTTACGAGTATCCGACCCCGCGCAACCTTAATTACTGGTGGAATTTCGGATCGCTCGCCGGGTTCATGCTGCTGGTGATGATCGTCACCGGCATCTTTCTTGCTATGCAATACACACCGAGCGCGTCGCTCGCGTTTGATTCGGTCGAACGCATCATGCGCGACGTCAATTACGGCTGGCTGATCCGCTACGCCCACGCCAACGGCGCCTCGATGTTTTTTGCGATCGTCTATATTCACATCTTTCGCGGTCTCTATTACGGCTCGTACAAGGCGCCGCGCGAATTGCTGTGGATTTTGGGCGTGATTATCCTGGTTTTGATGATCGCCACCGCTTTTATGGGCTATGTCTTGCCCTGGGGCCAGATGAGTTATTGGGCGGCGACCGTCATAACCAGCCTGTTTTCGGCGATCCCGGTAATCGGCCAAAGCATCGTCACATTTCTGTGGGGCGGGTTTACCGTCGGCGACCCGACCCTGCACCGGTTCTACGCCCTGCACTACCTGCTGCCGTTTATCATTCTGGCGGTCGTGCTGTTGCATCTGATCGCCTTGCATCGCTTCGGGTCCAACAACCCGCTCGGGATCGACATGAAGGGGCAGCAGGATTCGATCCCGTTTCATCCTTATTACACGATAAAGGATCTGTTCGGCCTGACCGTATTTTTGCTGATCTATGCCTTCTTCGTGTTCTATGCGCCGAATTTTTTGGGAAACCCGGACAACTACATTCCGGCCAATCCGATGCAGACGCCCAATCACATTGTGCCGGAATGGTATCTGTTGCCCTATTACGCGATCCTGCGCTCGATCACCTTCTCCATTTTCGGCATCCCGGCCAAATTGCTCGGGGTGCTGGCGTCGTTCGGTTCGCTGTTTTTGTTGCTGATCGTACCGTGGCTCGACAGCTCGCCGGTGCGCAGTTCGCGCTTCCGCCCGATCTACAAATGGGTCTTCTGGCTGCTGGTCATTGATGTGCTGGCGCTGGGCTGGGTGGGCGCCAACCCGCCCCAGGGGATCGTGGTCACCGTCGGTCAGATCGCGACATTCTATTATTACCTCCATTTTCTGATATTGCTGCCGCTGCTCGGCAAGATCGAGCGTCCGCATCCGCTGCCCGCCAGCATCGCCGCGGCGGTGTTGCCCGGCGGCTCGGGCATGGCTGCGCCCGCCTCTCTGAGGAAATCGTGACGATGGGCCGCAAACTCGCTTTCGGATGGCTTGCCGCCGCGGCCGCCGCCCTGTCGCTGACGGTCGCGGCAAGCGCGGCCCGGGCCCAGGAGACACCGCCGCTGCCGCATCAGCAATGGTCGTTTGACGGCGTTTTCGGGACTTATGACATTGCCGCGTTGCAGCGCGGTTTTCAGGTCTACAAGCAGATCTGCTCGGCCTGTCACCCGGTCAAACACCTCTTTTTCCGCGATCTGGCGGCGCTCGACTACACCCCCGACCAGATCAAGGCGCTGGCGGCGAGCTATAAATGCACCGCCGGTCCCAACGACCAGGGGCAGATGTATGAGCGGCCGTGTCTTCCATCCGACCCGATACCGGGGCCGTTCCCGAACGACGAAGCGGCCAAGGCGGCAAATGGCGGGGCCCTACCTCCGGATTTGTCGATGGTTGTCAAGGCGCGCGAGGGCGGTCCCGACTACGTCTTCGCGATCCTGAACGGGTTTGTGCCGGCGCCGGCCGGATTTCACGTGGTTCAGGGAAAGTATTACAACGAGTATTTTCCCGGCCATAATATTTCGATGCCGCCGCCGCTCAGCGACGGTGCCGTGACCTTTGCCGACGGGACCAAGGCCACAGTGCCGCAGATGGCGCATGACGTGGTGACGTTTTTGTCTTGGGCGGCGGAGCCCAATCTCGACACGCGCCACCGCATCGGTGCGCGGGTGTTTTTGTTCCTGATCGTCGGCGTCGGGATCTTCTACGCGGCCAAGCGCAAGATCTGGGCGGCCGTGCACTGAGCGGCCGATGGCGGCGATCGGGATCATCGGCGGCAGCGGTCTTTATGAGATCGACGGGCTGAGCGATGTCGTCTGGCGCCGCGTCGACAGCCCGTTCGGCGCCACCTCCGACGAATTCTGCTTTGGCCGCCTCGCCGGTTGCGATGTCGTCTTTGTGCCGCGCCATGGCCGCGGTCACGTGCTGCCGCCCTCCGAGATCAATTTTCGCGCCAACATCGATGCGCTGAAGCGCTGCGGGGTCAGCGACATCGTCTCGTTTTCCGCGGTCGGCAGCTTACGCGAGGATCTGCGCCCCGGCGACTTTGTCGTCGTCGACCAATTCATCGACCGCACCTTTGCCCGTGCGAAAAGCTTTTTTGGCACGGGCTGTGTGGCGCATGTGTCGATGGCCCAGCCGGTGTGCCGTCGCCTGGGCGATGCCCTCGCCGACGCCGCCCGCAATTGCGGCATGGCGCTGCGGCGCGGCGGCACTTATCTGGTGATGGAAGGGCCGCAATTTTCGACGCGCGCCGAAAGCCGCCTCTATCGGTCGTGGGGTTGCGACGTCATCGGGATGACCAACATGCCCGAAGCCAAGCTCGCCCGGGAAGCCGAGATCTGCTACGCCACGGTGGCCATGGTCACCGATTACGACTGTTGGCATCCCGATCATGACGCGGTGACGGTCGAGATGATCCTCGACGTGCTGACCGCCAACGCCGCCCAGGCCAAACGGTTGATCGGGGCGGTCGTGCCCGGCCTTGCCGCGGTCGAGGCGTGTCCGCAAGGTTGTCGGCATGCGCTCGACAACGCGCTGATCACCGCCCCCGACAAGCGCGACCCGGCCGTGCTCGCGCGTCTCGATGCGGTGGCCGGGCGGGTGATCGGAACCCGCCGATGATGGTCGCGGGCCGTCCGATGCGTTCGATCTGGCCGGTCGATGGCGGCCGCCGGATCGCAATCATCGACCAGACCCGGCTGCCGCACGAACTCGCGATCGCCACGCTCGCCGATCTTGCCGGGGTGGCAACCGCGATCCGCACCATGCAGGTGCGGGGCGCGCCGTTGATCGGCATTACCGCCGCCTACGGCATCGCCGTGGCGATGGCCGCCGAACCCTCGGACACCGCACTCGATCGCGCGATCGCCATCCTCGCCGCAACTCGCCCGACCGCGGTCAATTTGCGCTGGGCGCTGGCCGAAATGGACCGGGTTTTGCGGCCGCTGGCGCCGGGCCGGCGCTTTGCCGCGGCGCTGACGCAAGCCGAGGCTCTGGCCGAGGCCGACGTCGCGAGCTGCCGGGCGATCGGCGAGCATGGCGCGGAGGTGATCGAGAACGCCTGGCGCCGCGCCGGCGAGGCAAGGCCGGTCGCGGTGCTGACGCATTGCAATGCCGGCTGGCTGGCGGCCGTCGATTGGGGAACCGCGCTCGCCCCGATCTACCGCGCCCATCAAAACGGCGTGCCGGTTCATGTGTGGGTCGACGAGACCCGGCCGCGTAACCAGGGTGCGGCCCTGACCGCCTGGGAGCTAGGCCAGCACGGCATCGCGCACACGGTCATCGCCGACAATGCCGGCGGCCATCTGATGCAGCGGGGACTGGTCGATTTGTGCCTGGTCGGCAGCGACCGGACAACCGCCCGCGGTGACGTCGCCAACAAGATCGGAACCTATCTGAAGGCGTTGGCGGCGCATGACAACGACATCCCGTTTTATGCGGCCCTGCCGTCATCGACGATCGACTGGGATCTCGAGGACCCGGCGCTGATCCCGATCGAGCGGCGCGATCCGCGTGAAGTCACCCATATCGAAGGCTGGTGCGAAACCGGGCAGCGACTGACGGTACGCGTGACGCCGCGCGACAGCCCGGCCGAGAATTACGCCTTTGACGTGACGCCGGCGCGGTTGGTCACCGCCTTGATTACCGAACGCGGGATCTGCCCGGCCTCACGCGAGGGTCTCTTGGCGCTGTTCCCCGAGCGCGGCTGAACCGGGCGCGAGGCGAGGGAAATTGTGATGGAGCCGATAGCCGGCATCGACCACGTCATTGTCGGCGTCCGCGACCTCGAAGCGGCGCGCGACCGCTGGCGCCGGTTGGGGTTTGCATTGTCGCCGCGTGGCCGGCACCTCGAACAGCCGACCGGCAATTACTGCATCATGTTTGCCGCGGACTATATCGAGCTGCTCGGCCTGGTTGATCCGCCTGCCGCCGGCGCGCATCGCCTCGGGGAGTTTCTGGCCTGGCGCGAAGGCCCGATGGGGGTGGCGCTGGCGCCGACCGGCAGCGCCGAGGAGGCCAGGGCGGCGCTGATCGAACGCGGCCTGAGCCCGACCCCGCCCCGACCGTTGTCGCGTATCACCGAATTGCCGCAAGGCAATGTGCAGCCGCGTTTCAGCCTTGTGTCGCTGCCGCCGGAACAGACCCCCGGTCTCGATTGCTTTTTGTGCAGCCACCTGAACCCAGAATTGATGCGCCGCGCGGAATGGCTCGACCATCCCAACGGCGCGACCGGGCTGGCCGCGATCCACATCGTTGTCGATGATGCGAGCGCGCTGCTGCCCGCTTATGACCGGCTGTTCGGCATCGCCAAAGTCACCACCACCGACGCCGTCGCCGCGGTTCATATCGGCCGCCACCGGCTCGTCTTCAGCACGCCCGACGATTTTGTCACGATGCATCCCGGTGCCCCGCTCGATCGCGATTTTGCGCTGCCGGGGATCGCGGCGATTGAACTTTTGATCCGCCAACGCACCACCGCGGCGGCCTATCTCGCGCAGCACGGGATTGCCCCGGGCGAACTGCCCGACGGCACTCTCGCGATCCCGGCCGGCGAGGCAACCGGTGCAATCTTGCTTTTGAGGGAAAGCTGACGCGTCCCATGCCTGTCATCACCAGCCCCCCGGCACCGGGGCGGTCGCCCGGTCAGGCGTCTGCGCTGCAGGCCGCGGCCGGAGCATGGGGAACCCGGCGATGCCGCC
>JAJPIH010000075.1 GCA_021324875.1 Alphaproteobacteria bacterium | reverse complement strand
TCCGGCACCGGCAGCACGCCGGCCTCCGAGGCCAGGATCACCCGATCGTCATCGGTGATTACATAGCGCGCCGGGCGCAGCCCGTTGCGGTCGAGGGTCGCGCCGATCTGGCGGCCATCGGTGAAGGCGATCGCGGCCGGCCCATCCCATGGCTCCATCAGCGCCGCGTGGTATTCATAAAATGCGCGACGCTGCGGATCCATCAGCGGGTTCCCGGCCCACGCCTCGGGGATCAGCATCATCATCGCATGGGCCAGCGAATAGCCGCCGCCGATGACCAGCAGTTCAAGTGCGTTGTCGATGCACGCGGTATCGGACTGCCCGGCGCCGATCAGCGGCACCATCTTGGCCAAATCGGCCCCGAGCAGCGTCGAGGTCATCGCCTGGCGCCGCGCATGCATCCAATTGACGTTGCCCCGGACGGTGTTGATCTCGCCGTTGTGGCACAGGAAACGGTAGGGGTGGGCGAGCCGCCACGACGGGAAGGTGTTGGTCGAAAACCGCTGATGCACGAGCGCCAGCGCCGAGACCGTCAGCGGGTCGCGCAAATCCCGGTAGAAGCTGCCGACCTGCGGCGCGAGCAAAAGGCCCTTATAGACAAGGGTGCGTGACGAAAAGGACGGCATGTACAGCTCGGACAGACCGGGCAGGCCATGCTCAGCGGCCAGTGCGACGACGCTGTTCAACGCCTGCTTGCGGATCGTCAGAATCTTGCGCTCGAACGCGTCCTGGTCGGGCAGATCCGGGTTGGCCGCGACAATCGCCTGGCGGATCGTCGGCATCGTCCCGATGACCCGGGCGCCAAGGCCGGTCGTGTCGGTCGGCACCTCGCGCCAGCCGACCAATCGCTGGCCCTCGGCGCGAATAAAATGCTCGACATGGCCGATCGCGAATTCGCGCGCCGCCGGGTCGCGCGGCAAAAAGCACATCGCGACCGCATAACGGCCGGGCGGCGGCAGGTCGAGACCGTTGCGCAGCGCCCAGTCTCTGAGCAACGCATCCGGCATCTGGATCAAACAACCGGCGCCGTCGCCAACCAACGGATCGGCGCCGACCGCGCCGCGGTGGTCGAGATTGACCAGGATTTGCAGCCCGCGCTCGATAATGTCGTGCGACTTTCGGCCCTTGATATCGGCGACAAAGCCGACGCCGCAGGAGTCATGTTCGTTGCGTGGATCGTAAAGTCCCTGTCTCCCGGGCACGGCCATTGCAGATGCTCTTCCCCTGGATCAATTGCGGCTCTTGCCGCGATGCAGCGCGCTGCGCTCATGCGGCAATCGATAATAGCCACGTCGGCGCACGCGAATCGAGGCTTAATCGCGTGTTTGCCAACCGGCCCCCTGTTCGCGGTTCCCGACGATGCCGGCGATTTCGCATGTCGTGTTGTGCGCGCTGACCGAACTGGCGGTCAGCATCGCGGTCGGGCTGCCGCTGTCGCGGCTTCTCGCGCCGACGCGGCCGGGCTGCGTAGCGCTGGCGCCGGCGCTCGGCTGGGGCGTGTTCAATGCGTTGGCGTTGCCGTTGTTGACCTTCGCCGGCTTCAGCCGCACCACTGCAGGCCTCTTGGCCGGATCGACGGTTTTGGCCGGGCTGGCGTTGTGGTTGTGGCCGCGCCGTGCTGCGCCGCGGCAATACGCCGCCACAATCCCCTCATGGGTGGTTGTTCCCGCCGCCTTTCTCGCAATCCTGCCGGCTTTGGCCTTGTGGCCAAAGCCGCATGCCGGCGGCATCCTGCTCAGCGCGGCGATGTTCGACCACTCAAAAGCGGCGATCGTCGACGAGATCGTGCGTCAGGGTCTGCCGCCCGGCAATCCATTCCTCGCCGGCGCCGGGCCGCGTCTCGTCTACTATTATCTTTGGCATTTCAGCGCGGCCCTGCCGGCGCTGCTGGTTGGTGCCAGCGGCTGGGAAGCCGAGATCGCGCTGACCTGGTTCACCGCCTTGGCATCGCTCGGCCTCGTGATCGGTCTGGCCGCAGATTTGGACAGGCGGTGGGCGGCGTGGTTGGTGCCGCTGCTTGCTCTTGCCGGTTCGGCGCGCCCGCTCTGGGACCGTCTCGCCGACGCCGCCGGGTTTGAGCGCCTGCTGTCCGCGCGCCCGTGGCCGGAAGGCTGGCTGTTCCAGGCGAGCTGGGCGCCGCAACACCTGGCCGCAGCAAATTGCGTCGTGCTCGCGGCATGGCTGCTGCCTCGCCTCGCGGCGCCGGCGAGTTCGCCGCTGGTGCCGCTGATCGGCGCCCTCGCCGCCGCCGGTTTCGAAAGCTCGGCCTGGATCGGCGGCATCGTGTTTGGCGCCGCCGCGCCAGCGATCGGCGCGGTCCTGCTGGTGGCAGGGCAAGGCTTGCGGGCGCGCTTGGCTCTGGCCTGCCGAGCGTTGCTGGCGGCCCTGGCTGCGACGCTGATTGCCTTTCCGTTTCTGCGCGACGAATTTCTCGCGACCGCGACGCGCCAGGCGGGACCGCCGCTGGCGTTGCGTCCGTTTGCGGTACTCGGTGCGGCGGTTCCGGCCGCGATCCGGCATCTTCTCGACCTCGGCGCCTATTGGGCGATCCTGTTGCCGCTGCAACTGCCGGCAATCTTTGTCGCCGGCGTGTTGGCGGCGGTCATGACGCTGCGCGGGCCTCCTCGAACCCGCCTCGGCCACCAGCCGGCTTGCGCCCTGGCCTTGCTGGCCGCCACCAGTTTCGCAATCCCATGGCTGTTCGCCAGCACGATCGCCAATAACGACCTCGCCTGGCGCGGCGTCCTGCCCGGGGTCTTGATCCTGATCGTTTTCGCCGCCGCCGGTCTTTCGCAATGGCTCGCCGCCAAGCCGCGGCAATGGCGGGCGACGGTTGCCGCCGGATTGTGGCTGTTGGGCTTGCCGGGGGGGTTCGAGATCGCGCGCGCCAACATAAAGGGCCTGCCCGCGTCATCGGCAGAGGCCTTCGCAAAGGCGCCCGAATTGTGGACGGCGGTGCGCCGCCATACCGCACCCGACGAACGTGTTGCCAACAATCCCGCCGATCTCGCCGACGAGGTCCGCTGGCCGGTCAATATCGGCTGGGCTTTGCTGGCCAACCGCCGCTCCTGCTTTGCCGGCTGGAACCTGGCGCGGGCCTTCGCCCCATGGCCCGAAGCGAAAATCGATCGCGCAAATGCGTTGTTCGAACGCGTCTTCGCCGGCGCCGGCACAACCGACGACATCCGTACCCTCGCCACCCGTTTTGATTGCCGTGTCGTGGTCGTCACCCGCCGCGACGGGGCGTGGCGGCGCGACCCGTTCGCGGTCAGTCCCGAGTTCCGCCTGGTCGAAGAGCGGACCGGCCGGTGGCGGATCTATCGCCGCATCGATGATCCGCAGCAGCGTCAGTGATCGCCCCGACCCGACGCGGCTGCGACGCGAACAAAGGTGACGACGATGCGCAGCGCGGCGCGCAGCGACCCGCTCAAAGTGCCGGCAACCTTGGATCTGCCGCCGCGGCGCCGGCGGTAGGGCAGCGCCAGCTCAAGAATGCGCAGGCCGGCGCGGGCGGCGCGCATCTGCATTTCAAGGTTCCAGCCATAAGTCAATTCGCGCATGTCGAGGCGTTCGAGACAGTCGCGACGGGTCGCGCGATAGGCGCACATATCGGTGTAGCGAACGCCGTAGAGCGCTTTGGTCCCGAGCCCGGCGAGGCGGCCGGCGAGCAGCTGATGCCAGCTCATCGCCCCCGGTTCGCGCACCCCGCGAGCCCGGGAGGCAAGCACCAAATCATATTCGCCGCGGCGGACCGGCTCGACCAGCTGCGCCATCAGATCGGCGCGGTCGGCGCCGTCGCCATCCATGAAGACGATGATGCCGCAGTCGGCCGGGGCGGCGGCAAGCCCCGCCATGCAGGCGCGGCCATAACCTCCGGTTTTGACGTCGACAACTCGGGCGCCGGCGGCCCGAGCCGCCGCTTGCGTCCCGTCGCTGCTGCCGCCATCGGCGATGATGATCTCGCGAACCAGCCCAGAGGGGATCTCGCCAATCACCCCGGCGATCGATTGCGCCTCGTTCAGGGTCGGGATGATGA
Source organism: Alphaproteobacteria bacterium (assembly GCA_021324875.1). Taxonomy (GTDB): domain Bacteria; phylum Pseudomonadota; class Alphaproteobacteria; order ATCC43930; family CGMCC-115725; genus AP-15. The sequence continues at coordinate 7,909 of JAJPIH010000075.1, read as the reverse complement.
CCGCGACGCCCGCAGCGGAAATCGGCTCGGCGGCGGTTTGCGGAAGCGACAAGGACGGCATCTCGCGCCCGGATGCGGATCGGCGGAAGCCCCCATTCTACCGCGACCATCAGGCGCGCGTGTCGCTATCCCGTGGCGGCCGGAACCACGCCCCCGGCGGTCTCGGGACTGCGCTCGGCGGCGATCGCCGGCGGACCGGCCGTGCCGCCGCCGTCGCGCCCGGTCTCCGCGCCCCGCAACAGCCGCAGCGTCATCCTTTGGATCTGGATAACGGCCTCCCGCGCCGAAAATCCAGACGCCAATCCCAATGCTGCCAGCACAAAAACGCTGGTCGAGACCATTGTGCTGTCCTGGCCGCCACCGCCGAAAAACAGCTGCGCGGCGCGAAACAGCACATAAATGCCGAGCGCGATCACCGCACCGGCAACCGGCCGATAACACAGGTCGCGCGCCGTCGGGTCCGGCACCGACGCATCGACAAAGCATCTGGTGACGCTGATGACCGCACCCAGCGCACCCATACAGATCAGCAGCACCATCTCGTGCAGCTCGAGCGGCAACCGCGTCCAGACGGTCAACACCTGGTCTTGCGCATCCATGTAGCGCAGCAACGGAACCAGCTGCGGGGTTTTCTCCCGTAATCCGTCGATATAGGCGTCGTAATATTTCGGGAGATTGGCCTGCTTTAACCGCAGATCGTCTTGAAGGGCGTACAAGCCGATCAGATGCCGATCGACGAGCGCCTGCAACTGCGCGCAGTTTTGCGGCGCCGCACCGTCGCCGGCCGCCGCCGGTTGTGCGTCGGCCGAAGCGGCACCCGAATGATCGGCGTTTTCCACCGCGCTTGCTTGCAGCGGACAATGCCCGACCAGGCGACGCAACCCCTCATCGTAGCGATTGGTCTCAGCGACCAAGGCCGACACGGCTTGATGGAAGTAACCGTCGCCATAGCGGTCTCTCTGCTCGAGCATCGCGATCAAGGCGTTCGAGTTTTCCAGGTTGGCTTGGCGGATTTCGATCAAACCCAAGGTGCCGATCGCGACGATCAGAATGGCCGAATAGACGACAAAAGCGGCGCCGTAGCCCAGCAATCTGGCGCCAAATTCGAGCGCGTGTGGAAGCCGGTTGCCGAGATGCGTCGAGGAGAAAGGGCTGTCGTGACGCCGAGGGTCATCGGTTGTCATCGGAGCCTCCGGGACGAACGGCCCGTCCCCGAGGTCGGGACGGACCTCTAGTCCAATCGGTTTGTCATGAATTTGACGTCGGCCGGCGGCTATGGCGTGTGAGCCGCGTCATGTTTGCGCAAAATTTTTGCTCGCCGGGCTTGCGGCGGCCGCGGACCCGGAGGCGCGCGCCGGTTTATGATCCGGTGGCCTGTGCGGCTAGAGACTCCATCGCAATCCGCAATTGCGGCACGGCGCCGGTGGTGCGTCGCTGACAAGGGCGGCACGAAATTCGCGGTAGGCGCGGCCGTTCCAGATCTCGCGCAACGTCTCTTGGGTGGCGTCGCCGAGTGTGTAGCTGTCGTAACCGCGCGCCGAGAACGGCGCGATACAGCACGGCAGCGCGCGGCCATGCGCGGTGAAATACATCAGCGACCAGGGCCGCAGGCACGCCGACCACGGCGCCTTGTCATCGCCGCGCTTGAGGCTCAGCCCGGGCTCGGTCGCACCCGAGGCATCAAGCGCCACGCCCAGCTCGTCGCCAAGCGCCTGGGCGGCGGCGATGGCGGCGTCTTCATCGGTGCGGGTCTTGTCGAACAGCGACGAAGCGTCGCGCGCGAGGCCGCGCTCGAGCCCGTCGAACACGAGGCGCTGCAGATAAACCTCGCCGACCCCGAGACGGGCGGCGAGCCGAACAAAATCGGGCAGTTGCGCGATCGTCTCTTTAAGGCCGGTCAGCCACAGCGACACGCGTGGGGCGGCGGCGCCGATTTCCTTTTGCAGCGCGACGAATTCCCCGACATTGCGCAGGATGCGGTCGAAAAAATTCCGGCCGCGAACCTGCAAAAAACTATCGGGATTGGCGGCGTCGAGCGAGACGCGCAATTCGTCGAGCCCGCTGTCGATCAGCTCTCGGCGCTTGCGCGGCGCGAGCAGCGTGCCGTTGGTGTTGAACAGCACGTAAACGCCGCGCGCCTTCAAGTAGCGGATCATGCGCGGCAGGTCTTTGACCATCATCGGTTCGCCGACCCCGTGCAGGACGGCGCGTGCCAGCCCGGGTAGCTGATCGACGATTTTCGTAAACAGCGCCCAGCTCATATCGGCGGGCGGCTCGAGCGTCTCGAAGGTGCGCGGACAGGTCTCGCACAAGAGATTGCAACGGTTGGTGACTTCGAGATAGACGCAAACCGGCGGCTCCACCGCCACCGGCGCGCGTTCGGACCCGACCGCTTCGAAATAGCGGCGCGCCGTCAGCGGGCTCGTCTGCGCCATCGCATGCCTCCGTCTAAGTCCCTCGGCCTCACCGTCCATCGACCGCGGCCGCGAGCAGCGGGGCCATATCGAAGCGATCGACGCAAGCGAGCGTCGCCGGCGCGGGATAGGCGCGCAGCCCGTCGCGCATCGGCGGCCGGTTTAACTCGTCGCACAGACGCTTGAGCCCGCCGGCGTCGTCGACGTCGTACCAGGGCGCCAGTTCGACAACCGCAAGGCCGAGCGCCCGCGCCCGCTCGCGCGTCTGCGCGGCAACCGCGGCGGTGCTCCAGGCGACATGCTCGAACAAATGGCGATGCGGCGATTTCATCCCGAGCGCGTAATAGCCGCCGTCTTCCGCCGGCCCGAGGACAATCCGGTCGCCATCCTCGGCGAGGGCCGCCGCGGTTTGCACCAGCAATTCGGTCGGCAGGTTCGGCGTGTCGGAATTGAGCAAGCACACCGCTTTATGGCCGCGGGCGAAGAGGGTCTGCGCTGCATCCAAGAGGGCGCGGCCAAAGCCGGCCACGCCGGGCGCGCTGACCCGTTTACCATCGGCCAGCAGAAGCCGCGTGCCGGCGGCCAGCATCCCGTCAAACAGCCCGGCCGCCTCGGCCGGCGCATACGCCACATAACCCTCGATGCGCGCGCTGCGGCCGGCAAGCGCGACATTGTCGGTGATATCCCGCAAAAAGCCGGCCGAGAGTGCGGCCGCCATCGTCGGTGTCAGCGGCGGCACCAGCCGGGTCTTCACCCGGCCCGGAACCGGCGCCTCGGCCATGACCGCGATCGCGCAGCCCGGACCGGTCTCCCGATCGCCGGCGCTCACGAGCCGCTGAACCAATTATAGCCGCGATCCTCCCAGAACCCGCCCGGATAACGGTTGGTGACATAGATCAACCTGACCCATTTCGGGTTCTTGAAGCCGAGCTTGGTCGGGATCCGGATTTTGAACGGGTATCCGTATGCGGTCGGCAGTGTCTGATCGGCGAAGGTCACGGCCATGACTGTTTGCGGATGCAAAGCGGTGGGCATGTCGATGCTGCCATAATAACCGTCCGCGCACTCAAAGCCGACATACTTCGCCGATAAATCGGCCCCAACCCGGCGCAGGAAATCGCCGAGCCTCGGGCCGCCCCATTTGCCGATCATGCTCCACCCTTCGACGCAGACATGTCGCGTGATCTGCGTTTCGCGGGGCAAGGCGTGGAGCTCCGCGACCGACCAGGCTCGCTTGTCCGCGATCAGGCCCGACAATTCGAGGCGATACTCGGCGGCGGACAGTTTGGGGGAGGCAGCCGCCGGGAAGAACGCGTTGTAGCGAAAATCGCGCACCACATCCTGTTCCCGATAGGTGGGAGCAAGCCGCTGTCCGCCGAACAAGAGCGACTGGGCGCGGTCATTCCACGCCGACATCGCGCGCAATACCCGCTGGACGCCGCCCTGGTCGGAAATGTCGCAACCGGTCAGCAGCGTCAGCGCCCCGAGGCTCAGCGTCTGGCGCAGAAACACGCGGCGCTCGACGCCGCCGACGAGCCGCGGATCGTCGCGCATAAAGCCAGTCATCGCCGCTCTCCCGCAGGCGCATGCCGCCTCTCGGAGGCACGGCCTGCAATCATCGCAACCAGGGTCTTGGGCACCAAAGCGGTCAGGCTCAGATGCACGACGAGAAATCCGACAATGGCCGCCATGCCGCAGAAATGGACCACCCGGGCAATTTCGTAACCGCCAAACAGCCAGGTTAGCTGTTGCAATTGCACCGGCTTCCAGATCGACAGCCCGGAGAGGATCGTGACCAGGATCGCGCCGAGCGCGCCCCAATAGAGCGCCCTTTGCACGGCGTTGTATTCGCCGAGGCGGTGTTCGAGCCGGAAGTGCAACGCCGCCCACAGGTCGCGGACAAAGGCGCGCGGCGACACCGGCAGAAAATCGCGGCGGAAATGCCCCGAGCCGATCCCGATCGTGACATAGGCCAGGAAATTCAGCGTCAGCACCCACATCCCGGCGAAATGCCAGAGCAGCGCGTTGGCGAGCCCGTCATCATTGTTGAGCGCCTCGGTAATGGTGAAATCGCCACCCAGCGTATAGGGGTAAGGAAAACCCCAATGGATCGGCAACGCGGGGTAATAATTGTAGATGCGCCAGCCGGAGCCGATCATCACGATGATCGCGGCGGCATTGATCCAATGCATGATGCGGCGGCTCAGCGGATGCAGCGGGGTGGGGCGGGGGTGCGCACGCGCGTTGATGGTCGCTCGAACGGTCACGGCAGCACCTCCAGGCCGGCGGCGCGGAGCCGGTGCCGCGCCTCGGCCGTCTGCATGAAGGCGATCAATTTCCCCGCGTTCGGGCTCAGCGCCCGGCTGGTTTCGGCGATCCAGTAATCGACCGGCGAGTAACTATTCGCGGGCAGTCTCGCGGCGACGGTGAGCGCCGGATCGGCGGCGACATCGGTCGCATAAACAACGGCCAGCGCCACCTGGCGCTGTTTCAGCAGAAAGACCGCATCAGCGGTGCCGACGACGCCGATCGATTTGGCGCTGACTTTTTGCCACAAATTGAGCGATTGCAGCGCTTGCTTGCTGGCGGCGCCGGCCGCTTCCGCCCATGGGTCGACGATCGCGATCGGCTCTTTGCCGGCCATGCCGGCCAGGCTGTCGCCGCCATAATCGGCGGCCGGGCGGCGGCCGAGTGCCGCCACGACGAGCTGATTGCGACCCAGCGGGCGCAGGCTGTCGCGCTTGATCACTTGCTGATCTCTGGCGGCGGCGGCATTTGCCTTCCCCTCGCCGATAACGACGTCGTCGCGCGCATGGTGCGCGATCTCGGCCAGCAGCAGCGCCGTCGTCGGCGCGGTGAAGATGCGCACCGGCACACCGCTCTGGGCCTGCCACAACCTCGCGACGTCCTCGATTGCAGGCCGCACGGTCGGCTCGCAAAACACCACGACATCGGGTGCTGCGGGGTAATCGGCGGCCGCCGGAGCGGCAACCAGAAGCAGCGTCAACGGCAGCCCGAACAGCACATTGCGGGCTACGCTTGACGGTCGCAAGCGGCGCCGCCGATGGTCGCAACCCGGAACCGACATCCGCGCCCTTGCTCCGCGGCACGGCTTTCCCAACAGCCGCAGCCGCAATCGATTTCAATTCACGAAAAATCGTGTGCGACCGCGGTTATGAAAGCTCCGGTCACGACAAATTGACGGCGCCCCCGGTTTGGCAAGCGCCGCAAAAAAAGCCCAGCGAAGGGCAAGCGCGTCCCCGGATCCTAGCGCGGCTCGGTCCAGCTCTCGGAAAAGGCCAGCGCGCAAGTGCTGAACGGGCGGCCCTCGCGCTGCATCGGCCAGGCCCGGCCCGACGCCTGCACGCCATCCACCGTGAGCCGCGCCCCCAAGGCCGGGATCAGCAGCGTGCACACGCCGTAACGGCGGCCGCCCTCGCCCGGCTGGGTGTGGATCAACAGCGGCTCGCCGATGTCGTACCAGGTCAGCGCGACCTCCTCGTCGTTGCTGAGGACGCGCTCGGTCCAGAAATAATGGGGATCGCCGGATTTGACAAATTCGGCATCGGTGACCGGGATCGCGAGGTCAGCGGTCTCGGGGTTGAGCATGCCCTGGACCGTGCTTTGCAGCCAGCGCGCCATGGCGATGTTGTCGGCATAGATGCGCCAGCGGTTTTCGGTCAGCTCGCTTTTCAGGTAAAGCACATGCCCGGGACCGGCCGGGCAGGTAATGATCCGCCAAAAGCTGGCGTTGGTCGTCTGCGGTCCGCCATCGGTTTCGCTCAACCGGATGAACGGATTTTCGCCGGTCAGGATGATGCGGTTGGGGTCGGCGGGCATCCGAATTCCTCTGCTTGCGGCGGGCGGCGGATGATGCCGCAGCCGGCGATCGTAACGCATCACCACAAGGCGCGCCACGTGGTCGATTTTCAGCGTTGTGGAGACCTATCGAAACCGGCACTTACCGCGCGCACGAACGCCGTTTCGACATAATTAACATCTTTGATACGGTCGGTCAGATCCGCGACGGCACCGGCGTCGGGGTCGGCGCCCCGCAATTCGGTCCTCGCCGCACCTTTCGCGCCGGCCTCAGCCAGCGGTTCTGAGGCGCCGCCCGAGTTCGACGCCGCCCTTCGGATTGACCCTGGCAGAGGTCCCCTGTGCCCGCCCCCGCCGTCCCCTTCTCCTTCTCCGTTGTCGGCCTGTTCTTGCATGCCGACGTCGTCGTCAGAGGCGTGCTGTTGCTGCTGCTCGCCGCTTCGGTTTGGAGCTGGGCGGTGATTATCGACAAATTGTGGCGGCTGGGCCGCGCCAGCCATTCACTGCGCGCGCATGAGGCGCGGCTTGCGGCTGTGAAATCGCCCGCCGAACTGGTGGCGCCGGCCGGTCGCAGCGACCGCAACGATCCGGCCGCGGCGGTTTTTGCCGCCGGCTGGGAGGAGCGCGAGCAGCCGTCGCCTTCTTCGCCCGAGCCGCCGGGCGAGCGCCGCGAACGGATCGAGCGGGCGATGCGCCTGGCGTTTGCCGGCGAACAGCGCCGGCTCGAGGCCCGCCTGCCGTTTCTCGCGACCCTCGGTTCGGCCGCCCCGTTTGTCGGATTGTTCGGCACGGTCTGGGCATCATGCGCAGCTTCACCGGCATTGCCGCCGCCAACAACACCAGCCTCGCGGTGGTGGCGCCGGGCATCGCCGAGGCGTTGTTCGCGACCGCGATGGGTCTGGCCGCAGCGATCCCGGCGGTGGTTGCCTACAACAAGATCGCGGTCGAGCTCGGGCGTCTGGCCGGACGGATGAACGCGTTGATCATCCGGGCAAGCGTTCTGCTGTCGCGGCCGCCCGTGGAGGGCTGAACCATGGCCGCCACGGTGATGCCGCCGGATGACGGGGGCGACAACCGCAACCGGCTCTTGGCCGAGATCAACGTGACGCCGATGGTCGATGTCATGCTGGTGCTGCTGGTGATCTTCATGGTCACCGCCCCGTTGCTGATGGTCGGCGTGCCGCTCGATCTGCCGAAAACGCGAGCGGCGCCGATCACCGCGACAAAGCAGCCGGTGGTTTTGAGCCTCACCCGCAATGGCGAGGTCTTTATCGGCGACAACGCGACCGCACCGGACGAACTCGAAACCCGGCTTGCCGCGCTCGCGTCCGAGGATCCCGATCGCCTCGTCTATGTCCGCGGCGATCGCTCGGTAACTTACGCGCAGCTGATGGACCTGCTGAGCGAAGTCAACCGCGCCGGGTTTGCCAAAGTTTCGCTGGTGGCGCAGGCAGCCGGGGCAAAGTGAGCGGATTCCGTTGGCCGCTGGCAACCTCGCTGGCGGGACATGCGATTGTCATCGGATTGTTACTGCTGTTGCCGGCGCCCAATCCACCGCCGGCGCCGGCGCCCCCGGCGGGAATAACGGTCGCATTTGCCCCGGCCTTGCCGGCGAGCCTCGCCCCCGCGCCACAGCCAGCGCCGCCGCCGGTACCGTCGCCGCCCGCCCCGCCGCC
>JAJPIH010000033.1 GCA_021324875.1 Alphaproteobacteria bacterium | reverse complement strand
TGAAGCTGAACAGGAAGGCCGGGCGGTCGCCGCTATTCATGTGCTCGCAAAAGGTCCAAGTCGGCACCGTGAAGACGTCCTTGTCCTCCCAATCGAGCCGCTGGCCACCGACCAGCGAACAGCCGCTGCCGGCGACGACGTGGTAGTTCGTGCAGCACACCCGGCGCCGCGCCGCGGTCTTCTCGCCGGGGCGCAGCATCTGCATAAAACAGGCGATCGTCGGCATCACCGGCCCGCCAGTCTCCTGGTTCAGGTATTCGAGAACGATTTCCGCATTGCGCTCACCGGCATTGGCGGCGGCCAGCCGCTCCAGCGCCGTGCGCATTTCCGCCATCGGGTAATGGCACGGCGAGGAGTTGACCGCCGCTCCAATATGTTGCCGCTCTTCGGGGTATTCCTCGTAAAACCCGGCCTCGAGCATGCGCACCAACGGGGTGTCGAGGCCGTCCAGCCAGATCATCGGCGCATCGGTGTCGTTGGCGTGGTCGTGCCACGACCAGTTGGGGGTCAGCACCAGATCGCCCGGATACATCGGCACACGCTCGCCATTGACGACGGTGTAACCGCCATGACCCTCGATGATCAGGCGCAGCGCCGCGGCCGAATGGCGGTGCGCGCGGGCGATCTCGCTCGGCATCACGATCTGGATATTGGCGACCAGCGTATTGCTGGCGATCCCCGGCAGATGGGGATTGGTCAGGCGCAAGACCCGGCGTTCGGCCTGCTGGGTACCGACCAGTTCGGCCGCCCGCATCGCCTGGGGCCGCAGCTCGCGCCAGCGCCAAAGGTGAGGCACGGCGCGGGTTTGCGGTTCGATGCTGATGCCGCCACCGATCCATGCCGGGGTCACATGCTGCGCGCGCAATTGCGCATAATACGCCTCGAGATCTTCCGGAGACGATTGGATGTTCGACAGCTCCAGCATTGGCGATCCTCCCATTCCCAAACCCCCGGATACGCTCTCTATCGGGATGCGGCGCCCGGAAAGGTGTGAGCTTAACCTCAATGCGCCGCTTCCCGCCGTTGCAAAGCCTACCAAGTGCTGCCGATCCTCGGTCGGGCGATGCGCGCGGCCTTCATTGTATCCGAACTTGGCGCGGGTTCGAAACCGTTCCGCGGCGCCCCCGACCTCATCCCGGGACCGGAGGACGCGAAGGCGATGCCCGCGCCCGGCGTCGCTGACCCTGTGAAGGCTCGCCATGGCCGTTGCCAAACAAGAAAGTGCCGCCGCGTCTGACCGGAACCAAAGCCCGGCTTCTTTGCCGTGATTAAAAAGCGACAAAGTCCCGCATCGCGGCGCCGCGCTGGCCGGCCATTCTGATGGCGCGGCAAAAACGGCTGTGCCGCGTTTGCCTTGAGGATCATTGGCAGTTTGCTAATGTTCCGACAAACCGGGTTGCCGCCGGCCGCAGAATTCTGTAATATGACACGGCTGGAGAGCGAGTGCCATGCACATTGATGTTATTGAGGGGATAAACGAATTCCAGGCGTTGCGCCGCAACTGGGAAGTCATTTATGATGCCGACCCCGAGGCGCAGTTTTTTCTTTCATGGCAGTGGCTCGGCGAATGGCTGACCACACACCCGACGGTGTGGTTTGTGCTGGCCGGCAAGGCTCACCGCAGCGATCCGGAATATTCGGCGTTTCTGGCGCTGCGGATGCGAACAAGCTTTGATCACAAGCACGGTTTCTACAACGAACTGTTTTTCGCCGGTGACGGGTTCTCGGATTACAACGGCATCCTGACCAGACCGGAATTCGAGGCCGAAGCGGTCCCCGCTTTTGCGGAATTCGTCAAGCGGCGGCTCAATTGGGCCCGCTTCACGATGGAAAACATGACCATTTCCGATCGACGGCGAAGGCTGTTCCTTCGGGCCTTTGACAAAATGCAGTTTGTTCATACCGAAATCGATCACCGCGACGGCCGGATAAATCATGCCATTTGTCCCGTGATCCAACTGCCCGACAGCTGGGACGAATATTTGAACACGCTCAGTCAAAACAACCGTCAAAAGATCCGCCGACTGTTGAAGCGAGTCGATGTGGGCAAAGACTGTCGAATCACGATTTCGGACGCTCATACGATTTCTGATAATTTACAATCATTGTTAGAATTATGGAAAATTAAATGGCGGCCGAGCAAGGGTGACGACGCCGAGGCGATTGCCGAACGCAATTGGATCATGTTGTCGCGTTGCGCGGAGAATGGCACGCTGTTTCTGCCGGTCTTCTGGCATGGCGATCGACCGGTGGCGGCGTTGGGCACGCTGGTCGATCATTGCAAGAAAAGTCTATTGTTCTTTATCACCGGGCGTGACGAAACCTATCACGGGCTGCCAGCCGGTTATTTGCTGCATGCGTTCAGTATCCGCTACGCCATAGCCCAGGGTTTTAGGACTTACGAATTTTTAAAGGGAAACGAACCCTATAAATATCTTTTCGCGCCGCAAGTTGAGCGCCACCAGCGGCCGCTGTCGGTGACCACCAAAGGCGGGCGTAATCTTGGCGGAAAATTGGATCCACGCGGGCTGGCCATCATGCTCGAGAGGACGCTCGAATTTGAGGAGCAGGAGCAGACTGCGGATGCGGAGTTGGCCTATCGCCAGATCCTCGAACTGGCGCCGGACAATGCCCTTGCGCTGTACCGGTTTGGCAAGTTTATGGCAAAAAATGGCGACCATATTCAGGCCAAGACCCTGCTAAAGCGCTCGGTGGAACTGGAACCCGATGGCGATAACACCTGGTTCTATCTTGCGCAATCGCTGGAGGCTCTGGGCGAAACCGCGGCCGCGCTCGCCGCCTACCGCGAAGTCGTCAGGCTGCAACCGCGCCATGACGAGGCAAAGGAAAAAGTGGTGCAGTTGAGTGCAAGCGTCGGTGGCGCCGCGCCAGTGACACCGCCGCTGCTTGGGCTTCCCGGCGCCGAGCCGGCGCGGCAGGATGCCATAATGGCCGAGCCCAATCTCGTCTTGCGAAAACAGCTCGAAGAATTGCGCAATCTCTCTGACAAATACTTCGATACCTTTGTCAATCCGCGGCCGCGACTATAAGGCCGGCAACAATAGCGTGTCGCAGGGCTGGGAAACGGTGCGGGCCCCGCTCGGGCGCGACGCTCGAACGGCGTCGACCCCGTCCAGATGAGCAGCGGCGTGGCCGCCGACAAATGTCGGCCGAAAGCTTCGATCCCGGAAGGCGTCAGCCGATACGCTCGCAATGCAGGCCGACGCGGCTGGTATCGACAGGCGGCGTAATCAAAATCGGGGTTTTCAGTTGTGGTGTGGCGACAGCTTTACGCCATGTGAGGATTTCGCGGTTACACCATGTGAGGAATTCGCGGCTACCAGATCGATCAAATTTGGGTGATTGTTGGCAAGACACCTGTCGGACTCCGGAGGAGAGCGATGCCCGCCTATGACGAAACGCGTTGGGTTGGATATTTGGAAGGGTTGGGTATGGGGCGCTTCCTGATCGATCAGGTACGCGGTCATATCGGCGAATACCGGATCGCCTTCGGCTCATCACCGGAATATATTTTTGTCGAAAATCCGGTGGACCCCCTCGGGAAAGTCGAGTTTACGAATTTGGTCTTGTTGTCCGGAACGACCTATATAGAATTTGCACTCAATCAGCCGAGCAATTCCATTACAATCTTTAATTTTTCAAAAGAGATTAATCGCATCGTCATGCCGGTCATGCAACAGGTTGCGTTCGGTGAAATAACCGAAGGGTCACGGCTGACAGTGCAGCTCTTGAATAACCTGGAAATTATCGCGTTTTTCATGGCGGCCGGGGCCAATTGCGAAGATCTGATGGAAATGGTCAGACGCTATTTCATTCCGGCGATAGCCGGATGAGGTCGATTGCCGCGATCGCCGACGCCCGCAGATCCATGACAACCACGCTTCCATGTCTTGGTTTGCCGCGCGCGGGACCCGCGCTGGTCGAGTAACCAACCTTCCGGCGGCAGTGGATATGGGCCTTACGGCTTGACCGGATGTCGCCGCGAGCCGGCAGGAATGGGGCTCTTGCATGCAGAGCTCGGTCGCGACAACCGGACGGCGCCGCTCGCTAGTCTAAGCGCCCGGTGGGTTTGATGTCCAATACCGCCGAGCCCGTCGTCAGCGTCGCGACCGCCTTTCGCACCGCCGGGTCGAGGTCGGCGCCGCCGGCGGCGAGATGGGCCGCAATCGCCTTGCGCATGCGCGGGTCCCAAAATTTGACGAGGTGATCGGCGATCAGCGGCACCGCCTTGTCCTCGCCCTGACCGGCGAAGAACTTCCCGATCTGGTTGGCCATGTAGACGAGCTTGTCAGGCGACATGTCCGGCGACCATTGGTTCGATGCGCCGCGGGTGGGTGAAGAGCTCGAAGCCGTCGTCCCGGGCGATGGCGACGAGGGTGATGCCTGCCGCTCGGGCGGTGCGCAATGCGAGAGCGGTCGGGGCCGAAATCGCGACCAGGATCGGTGCGGCAATCGCCGCGGCCTTTTGCACCATCTCTACCGAGATCCGGCTGGTCAGCAGCACAGCGCCGCGCGCCGCCGAGACGCCCTCGCGCGCCAGTGCCCCGGCGAGCTTGTCGAGCGCATTGTGCCGGCCGACATCCTCGCGCAAGGCGACCAGCCCGCGACCCGGCTGCCAAAATCCGGCGGCATGCACCGCTCGGGTTGCGCGGTTGAGGCGTTGCCCGCCGGGCAGTGCGGCGATGGCCGCGGCGACCATGTCGCGCGTGATCACGAGATCACTGTTGACCTGCGGCGGCATCCGCATCGCCTGCTCGAGGCTCTCGATCCCGCACAGCCCGCAGCCGGTTGGACCGGCGAGACGCCGCCGTCGCTCGGCAAAGGCATCACCGCGCGGCGCTGACAGCGACATGCGCAGTTCGATGCTGTTCCCGACCGGCACGACCTCGATCATATCGATCTCGTCGGTATTGGCGATGATCCCTTCGGTCAGGCTGAACCCGACCGCGAAATCCTCCAGATCGTCGGGCGTCGCCATCATCACCGCATGGGTCACGCGATCGTAGGTCAGGGCCACCGCCATTTCCTCCGGGATCGCGCGCTCGCCGGCCACGAGCGCCCCGGCGCGCCACGCCGTGCGGCGGGCGCGATAGACGGGCGCCGGGAGCCTCACTCGGCGGCCTCGACCTGTACGATGCGCCGGGTCTTGCGGCTCAACGCTTCGTAGTCTTCCTGCCATGGCGAGGGGCCGTTCGACGGCGACACCTGTACTGCCGTCACCTTGTATTCGGGGCAATTGGTCGCCCAATCCGAATAATCGGTGGTGACGACATTGGCTTGCGTATCGGGGTGGTGGAACGTCGTGTAGACGACCCCCGGCGCTACCCGCTCGGTGATCTTGGCGCGCAGGCTGGTCTCGCCCGAGCGGCTGGCAAGCCGTACCCAGTCGCCGTCGCGGATGCCGCGCTGCTCGGCGTCGTGCGGGTGGATTTCGAGGCGGTCTTCGTGATGTCAGACGATGTTGTCGGTGCGCCGCGTCTGCGCGCCGACATTGTACTGGCTGAGGATCCTCCCGGTGGTCAGCAACAGCGGAAAGCGCGGCCCGGTCTTCTCGTCGGTCGGCACGTATTCGGTGATGTAAAAATTGCCCTTGCCGCGCACAAAGCTGCCGACATGCATGATCGGCGTGCCGTCGGGCGCCTGGTCGTTGACCGGCCATTGGACCGATTGCCTGGCGAGCTTTTCGTAAGACGCGCCGGCAAAGGTCGGCGTCAGGCGGGCGACCTCGTCCATGATCTGCGCGGGGTGCTCGTAGTGCATTGCGAACCCCATCGCCTTGGCAATGGCGAGGGTGATCTCCCAATCGGCCAGGCCACTGCGCGGTTGCATAACCTTGCGCACCATGCCGATGCGCCGCTCGGCGTTGATGAAGGTCCCGTCCTTTTCAAGAAAGGTCGAGCCGGGCAGAAAGACGTGCGCGTAGCGCGCCGTCTCATTGAGAAACAGATCCTGCACGACAACGCATTCCATCGCCGCCAAGCCGGCCGCGACATGCTGCGTGTCGGGATCGGATTGCAGGATATCCTCACCCTGTATGTAAATGCCGCGATAGCTGCCGTCGAGCGCGGCATCGAGCATGTTGCCGATGCGCAGGCCCGGCTCGGGGTCGAGGCTCACCCCCCAATCGCGCTCGAACATCTCGCGCGTCGCCGCGTCGGACAGGTGGCGATAACCCGACAGTTCGTGCGGAAACGAGCCCATGTCGCACGAGCCCTGCACGTTGTTCTGGCCGCGCAGCGGGTTCACGCCGGCGCCGCGCTTGCCGATATTGCCGGTGATCATCGCCAGATGCGCCATTCCCATTACCGCGGTCGTGCCCTGGCTGTGCTCGGTGACGCCGGGCCCGTAATAGATCGCGGCGCTGCCGCCGGTGGCGTAGAGCCTGGCGGCGGCGCGGATCTGCTCGGCGGGAACGCGGGTATAGCCGGCCACCGTCTCCGGACTGTTCTCCGGCCGGCGGATAAACGCCTCCCACGCGGCATAGGCATCGAGATCGCAACGCTCCCGGATGTAGGCGTCGTCGGTCAGGCCTTCGGTGACGATCGTGTGCGCCAATGCGTTGAGCATTGCCACATTCGTGCCGGGCAGCAGCGGCAGGTGGTGCTGCGCCTCGATATGCGGCGAGCGAACGAGGTCGGTGCGGCGCGGATCGATGACAATCAGCTTGGCACCCTGGCGCAGCCGCTTTTTCATCCGCGAGGCGAAGACCGGATGGGCGTCGGTCGGGTTGGCGCCGACTACGACGATGACATCGGCGTCCTCGACCGAGTCGAAATCCTGGGTGCCGGCCGAGGTGCCGAAGGTGCGGCTGAGCCCGTAACCGGTCGGCGAATGGCAGACGCGGGCGCAGGTGTCGACGTTGTTATTACCGAATACGGCGCGCACCAGCTTCTGCACCAGAAAGGTTTCCTCGTTGGTGCAGCGCGACGAGGTGATGCCGCCGATCGCGCCCTTGCCATATTGCCGCTGGATGCGTTTGAACTTGGAAGCCACGCGAGCGATCGCCTCGTCCCACGACACTTCCCGCCACGGGTCGGTGATCTTGTCGCGCACCATCGGCTTGAGGATGCGGTCGGGGTGATTGGCGTAGCCCCAGGCAAAGCGGCCCTTGACGCAGCTGTGGCCGTGGTTGGCCTTGCCATCCTTCCAGGGCACCATGCGGATGACCTGGTCGCCCTTCATTTCGGCCTTGAAACTGCAACCGACGCCGCAATAGGCGCAGGTCGTCACGACCGAATGCTCGGGCTGGCCCTGCTCGATGACCGACTTCTCGATCAAAGTCGCGGTCGGGCAGGCCTGAACGCAGGCGCCGCACGACACGCATTCGGAAGCGAGGAAACCCTCGTCCATTCCGGCCGCGATGTGGCTAGCAAAACCGCGCCCGTCGATGGTCAGTGCAAACGTCCCCTGCACCTCCTCGCAGGCGCGCACACAACGCGAGCAGATGATGCATTTGGTCGGGTCAAAGGTGAAATACGGGTTTGAGGTGTCCTTCTCGGCGCCGAGATGATTTTCGCCAGCGTAGCCATAGCGCACCTCGCGCAGACCCACCGCGCCGGCCATGTCTTGCAATTCGCAATTGCCATTGGCCGCGCAGGTCAGGCAGTCGAGCGGATGGTCGGAGATGTAGAGCTCCATAATGTTGCGGCGGATCCGTCCCAGCCGCTGGTTCTGCGTCGTGACCTTGATGCCCTCGGCGACCGGCGTCGTGCAGGAGGCCGGCGTGCCGGCGCGGCCCTCGATCTCCACCAGGCATAGCCGACACGAGCCGAACGCCTCGACCATGTCGTAGGCGCAGAGCTTGGGCACCTTGATGCCGAGCGCCATCGCCGCGCGCATGATCGAGGTGCCCTCGGGCACCGTCACCGCGAACCCGTCGATGGTCAACGTGACCTGTCTTTCGGATTTCGATGCCGGGGTGCCGTAATCAATCTCGTGAATAAGAGACATTGCGCGTCTCCTTACTCGGCGGCGGCGCCGAGCGGGGCGCAGCCGAAATCTTCCGGGAAATAGGTCAGTGCGCTGATCACCGGGAACGGCACAAAGCCGCCCAGCGCACACAGGGAGCCGAACCGCATCGTCTCGCACAGATCTTGCAGCAGGGTCAGATTTTCGGCGCGCCGTTCGCCTCTGATAATGCGATCGACGACCTCGACGCCGCGGGTCGATCCGATCCGGCACGGCGTGCACTTGCCGCAGCTCTCGATCGCGCAGAATTCCATCGCAAACCGCGCCTGCTTTGCCATGTCGACCGTGTCGTCGAACACCACCACGCCGCCATGGCCGATCAGCCCGTTCCGGGCGGCGAAGGCCTCGTAATCGAACGCGGTGTCAAACAGCGCGCGCGGGAAATAGGCCCCGAGCGGCCCGCCGACCTGTACCGCGCGCACCGGCCGGCCGCTGGCCGTACCGCCGCCAATGTCGTCGACGATCTCGCCGAGGCTGAGGCCGAAGGCCGCCTCGAACAGCCCGCGGTATTTGACGTTGCCGGCAAGCTGGATCGGTATCGTGCCGCGCGACCGGCCGTGACCGAGATCGCGATAGACCTCGGCGCCCTCGGCCAGGATCGCCGGCACCGAGGCCAGAGATATGACATTGTTGACGACGGTCGGCTGGCCAAAGGCGCCCTTATGCACCGGCAGCGGCGGTTTGGCGCGCACCTGGCCGCGCTTGCCTTCGAGGCTGTCGAGCAACGATGTTTCTTCGCCGCAGACATAAGCCCCGGCGCCGACGCGGATTTCCAGGTCGAACACGTGCGCCGAGCCGGCGACGCGCTCTCCCAGCAGGCCTTCGGTCCGCGCCGTCTCGATTGCGCGGGTCATTGTCCAGATCGCGTGCGGGTATTCCGAGCGGATGTAGATAAAACCCTTGGTGGCCCCGACCGCGATCCCGGCGATCACGATGCCCTCGATCAGGCAGAACGGGTCGCCTTCCATCAGCATGCGGTCGGCATAGGTGCCGCTGTCGCCCTCGTCGGCGTTGCAGACGACATATTTCTGCGCCGCGCGGGCATCGGCGGTGCTCTTCCACTTGATCCCGGTCGGAAACCCGGCGCCACCACGTCCACGCAACCCGGATCTGGTGACCTCCTCGATGATCGCCGGCGGCCCCAGGCTGAGCGCCCGCTCCAGGCCCTTGAGGCCGCCATGGCGGCGGTAATCGGCGAGCGATTGCCGGTCAATGACGCCGCAACGGGCAAAGGTGAAGCGGGTCTGGCGCCTCAAAAACGCGAGATCCTCCGGCCGGCCGAGCCGCAGCGGGTGCCTGCCGCCCTCGAGGAGGGGCTCGAATAAACCGGCGATATCCTCTCCATGCACCGGTCCGTAGGCGATGCGGCCCGCCGCCGTCTCGACCTCGATCATCGGTTCGAGCCAGAGCAGGCCGCGCGAGCCGGTGCGGATGATTTCGATCGCAACCCCGCGCTTGCGTTCTTCGGCGATCAACGCGCGCTCGACTGCGCTCGCGCCCAGCGCCAGCGCCCCGGCATCCCACGGCACGAAAATGCGCGGCCGGGTCATCGCCGGGCCTCGTCGAGCAGCGCCAACAGCCGCGTCTGATCGAGCCCGCCGATCACCCGACCGTCGAGCATTGCCGCCGGCGCGCAGGCGCACAGGCCAAGACAGAACACCGGCTCCAGCGTCACGCGGCCGTCAGCGCTCGTCTCGTGCCAGTTTACCTGCAGCCGCTCACGCACCCGCTCGGCGAGCGCGTCGGCGCCCATCGACTGGCACGCCTCGGCGCGGCACAGCCGCAGCACATGACGGCCCGGCGGGATCTCGCGGAAGTCGTGATAGAAACTGACAATGCCGTAGACCTCGGCGCGGCTGAGGTTCAGCGCCCGGGCGACCAGCGGAATTGCCTCGCGATGGATGAAGCCGAACTCGCGCTGCAGGGCATGCAGAATTGGCAACGCCGCCCCGGCGAGGTGTTTGTGGGTGCAGATAATCTCTTCGCCACGTTCGACGCTCCAGGGGCTGCCCGTTGGCATCGGCCACCGCCGTCATTGAAACTCCCTGGCCGCGATATGACTGGCGCGTCGGCCCGCAAATCAATAAAGCAATCCCGTTGGTCGATAGAAATCATCTATCAAAATCGTCGTCGGCCAGCGTCGGCGCAATGCGCCGCGCTTCGGCGACAAGAGCCGCCGTCATCGGGGTCATCGGCTCGCGATGGGGGACCACGAGCCCGATCGTCGGATAGGGTTCGCTGCCGATGATCGGAATGGCCTTGATGGTTTCGGTGAGGCCAAGCGTCTCGGCCAGGCGCGCCGGCATCACGCTGGCCCAGCGACCGGTGCGGACGTGGGCAAAGAGCAGAACC
>JAJPIH010000183.1 GCA_021324875.1 Alphaproteobacteria bacterium | reverse complement strand
GGCATCGGTTTTCTGCTCAGCATCACCGCCACCTTGATCGTGGCGATCGCCTTTGTGAGCCTCGTCGACGCGCTGCTCGGGCTGTTGCCGGCGATCGCCGGCGCGCCGGTCACGCTGACGCGGCTGTTCGCCTATGCGTTTCGCCCGGTCATGTGGCTGATCGGCATCCCCGGATCCGAGACCGGGGTCGCGGCGACGTTGATGGGCATCAAGACCGTGCTCAACGAGTTTGTCGCCTATATCGATCTCGCCCACCTGCCGCCGACGGCGCTCAGCCCCCGCTCGCGCCTGATTATGACCTATGCGCTGTGCGGCTTTGCCAATTTCGGCAGTCTCGGCATCCTGATCGGCGGCATGGGGGCGATGGTGCCCGAGCGCCGCGCCGAGATCGTCGCTCTCGGGTTGCGCTCGGTTTTGTCGGGGACGCTTGCGACCTGTATGAGCGGCGCTATTGTCGGCCTCTTCTGATCACAGCGCCGCCCGCGCCAAACACACCGCACGGACCGGCGATCGCGGGTGAAGGACCGCCGATCCGTCCGGTCGGGGCTGCGTTCCCGCGATCAGCCGCTGGTGATCGGGATCCGTTTGACCCGGCTCTGGGCGTCCGGGCGTTTGGGCAGGGTGACCGTCAAGACGCCGTTTTTGAACGATGCGGCGATCTTGTCGGGGTCGATATCGGGTCCGAGCTGCAGCGACCGCTGGAATTGGCCTTGCCAGCGCTCGCTGTAGACCGCACCGTTGCTCTCCGATTTCTTCTCGCCCTTCAGGGTCAGCATCCCGTCATGGAACGAGACCTCGACATCCTTTTGCTCGAGACCGGGCAGTTCGGCGACGACCTTCACCTCAGCGTCGGTCTCGCTGACTTCGACATTTGGCCATCCGCCCCACATGCCAAACCGGCTCGGGAGGCCGATGCCAAAGTCGCGGGCGAAATTGTCGAACATGCGGTTGACTTCGCGATGCAGCGCGGTGAACGGATCGCCGTCATCGGCGTAGCGCTGGGTCGCCAGAGAGCGGTTGCGGCCCCACGGGACCCGCTCGGTCAGATTGCGACCCCACGGGACCAAATCGGTGAGTGCCATCATTCCCTCCATTCGCAAGCGGCGACATCCGGCACTGCCGGTTACGTCGCAATTGTTTGTCGGTAGCGATTGGACCACCGCCCGAGCCCCCGTTCCTTAAGAGTGCCGGAAGTGCCGTGGCGGTGACGCGCATCACGGCATCGATCACCGGAGCGCGCGTTGCCTAAAATTTAGGCAGACATACACCGGCTTCAAGACCTGTCGCCGGCGCGGCAGGGGGGTTGCGGCCGCAACCCCGATCGGGCGCATTCTCCGCGGCCGACCAGGCGCCCGCACCGAGTTTTCCGCCCGCGTCGCGGCGCAGCGCAGCGCGCGCTGCGGCATGTTCTGCCGCATGCGCCGCGATGCAAATAGTCGTCGTTAAAGCGCTCTCCGCCCGCCGCAGAGCGCTGTTGCCGGGGTTACCGCCTCGCCGACAAAACTTTCTCAGCCCGCCAGCTAGGCGAGGCGGACGTATTTGTCGACGCTTCGGTCCTGGGTGAGCCCGGCATAGATATCGCCGCGGGAATCGACGCCAACCCCATGGACATGGCGGCTTTCGAGGCGGGCGAGGACATTGCCGTTGCGGTCCCGCACGCAGACATAGGCGGGCCGGCCCTCGTCTTCCTGCTCGGCGATGTAATAATTGCCGTCTTTGCCGCGGCTGATGTCGTTGGGGCCGCCCATCCCGGTCCACTGCCCAAGGTAATCGCCCTCGGGTGTAAAGATCTGGATGCGCTTGTTCGAACGATCGGCCACATAAAGCTTGCCATCGTCGTCAAAGGCGATGCTGTGCGGCAGATGGAATTGGCCGGGGCCATGCCCGGGCTCGCCCCAAGATTTAACGAGCCGCCCGTCGGCGGTAAAGCGGTGCACGCGTGCATTGCGATAGCCGTCGGTCACGTAGATGTCGCCATTGGGATGGGCGATCATCTCGGTCGGGTGGTTGAACGGCCCGGCGGCGCGCTCGGCGAGCCAGTTGACGACGTTGCCGGTGTTGGAATGCACCCCGCGCCGCCCCAGTTCGAGCCGCGGCTTGCCGTCGAGCGAGAAGGATTTGGCCACCGAATCCGAGCGGTCGGTGGTGTACACGACGTCGCCGACGATCTTGAGACCATGCGGGTCGGTGACCTCGCCGCTGCCCCAGGCGCCGAGATAATTGCCCTCGCGGTCGAACACGACGACCGGCGGGTCCTTGCGCTGGAAGACGTAGATGCGGTCCTGTGCATCGGCCGCGACCCGGCTGACGAGCCCGAAACTCTGCCCCGCCGGCAGTTTCAAAAAGTCGCGGACCAGCTCGTAGCGGTAGTCACCTGTGCCCAGTTGTGCCATCGCCGTTCTCCTCCCGGAAAAATGAGTGCAATTCCGCACCCGACTTGTTGCCGCCGGTGCGGCCGGATCGCCTGCCCTCGCCGGCATCCTATCGCCCGATGCAGAGATGACAACCGCATCACGTCGGCGGCGGCTACAGCCCGAGATAGAATTTGCGTACGAGTTCGTTGTTGTTGAGCGCCTCCGGAGAGCCGCCTTCAAAGGCGATCTGGCCATGCACAATGACATAGCCGCGATCGGCGATGCGGATTGCCTGGTTGAAATTCTGTTCGGCCATCAACACCGTCAGATCGTAGCTCTGCTTCAACTCGCCGATCTTGTCGATCATACGCTTGACCAGAACCGGGGCGAGCCCGACCGACGGCTCGTCGATCAGCAGGATCTTGGGCGCCGACATCAGCGCCCGCGCCAATGCCAGCATTTGTTGCTCGCCGCCGCTCATGCTGCCGGCGAGCTGGCGGCGGCGCTCGCGCAGCACCGCAAAGGTCGCATAGCAGGATTCGAGGTTGCGCGCGATCGCGCTGCGGGCACGTGGCCGGAAGGCGCCCAGCAGCAAATTCTCTTCGACCGTCAGCTTCGGGAACAGGCGCCGTCCCTCGGGCACCAGACCGATGCCGAGATCGACGATCTCCTCGGTGGCGCGGCCGACCAATTCGATGCTCTCGCCGTCGATCTCGGCCGTGATCGAGCCGGAAGCGGGCCGCACGATCCCCATCACGCATTTCATCAACGTGCTCTTGCCGTTGCCGTTGGTGCCGAGCAATACCACCGTCTCGCCGGCGCCGACCTCGAGCGACACCGCCTCCAGCACGCGCACGCCGCCATAGCCGGCATCGATCCCGGAAATGCGCAAACTACTCGCCAAGATAAGCCCTCTCGACCTCGGGGTTGCGCATTGCCTCTTCGGGTGCGCCGTCGGCGATCCTGCGGCCGGCGACGAGCACGACGAGCCGGGTCGAAAAATTCATCACCGCGCGCATGATGTGCTCGATCAGCACGATCGTGATGCCGCCCGCATTGAGGCGAAACAGCACCGCTAAAATCTCTTCGACCTCGGACGGCGACAGCCCGGCCATCGCCTCGTCGGCAAACAACAATCGGGGGGCGCTGGCGACCGCGCGCGCCAGTTCAAGCTTGCGCATTTCGACCTGGGTCAGCTCGCGCGGCAAGCGATGCCGCTTGTCGGCCAGCCCGACATCGGCAAGCAGCTCGGCGGCGCGAGCCGCCACCGCCGCCCGCGAGAGGCGCGCGCCGGGGCGCGCATTGACCGCGTAGAGCAGCGGGACGCGCAGATTGTCGGCAAGGCTCAGCGAGCGAAACGGTTTGGGCAGCTGAAAGCTGCGGGCAAGGCCGAGCCGGGTGCGCTGATGCGCCGGCAGCCCGTCGAGCTTGCGCCCGGCAAAGGTGATCATGCCGGAATCATGGCGCAGCGTGCCGCACAGGCAATTGACCAGCGTGCTTTTGCCGGAACCATTGGGGCCGATCAGACCGAGCCGCTCGCCCGGCAGGATGTCGAGATCGATCCCTTCAAGCGCGACAAAGCCGCCAAAGTGCTTGCTCACTCCGTCGGCCGAAAGCAATGCCGCCGGCGCGCGCATCACCGCGCTCCGCGGGCGCGGCGGCGGGACTGGATGAGGCCGATGATGCCGTTTGGCGCCACAATCACAAATCCGATCAGCAACAGCCCGACAATCAGCAGGTTCAACGCCGAGGAAATCGTCACGGTCGCGACCTGCTGGATCGTGCCGAGCAGGACCGCGCCGATCACCGGGCCAATCCAGCTGGTCATGCCGCCGATCACCGGCATGGCTACGCTGTTGACCGCATAGGACAGGCTGAAACTCGAGGCGGGGTCGAGATAGGTCACATAATACGGGAGCGGGGCTCCGGCCATGCCCATCAGCGCGCCGCTCAGCGTCGTGGCGATCAGTTTCAGCCGCAAGGTCGGCACGCCGGCCGCCTCGGCCGCCGCCTCGTCGTCGCGGATCGCGTTGAACCCGAGCCCAAGCCGCGAGC
>JAJPIH010000123.1 GCA_021324875.1 Alphaproteobacteria bacterium | reverse complement strand
TCAACGAGCAGACCGACACCGGCCTCAACAATGCGATCAAGAATTTGAAACAGCAGGCCGGCGGCAAGTTGCGGGGCATCGTCCTCGATCTGCGCAACAATCCGGGCGGCCTGCTCGATCAAGCGGTCGCCGTGTCAGACGCGTTTCTCGACAAGGGCGAGATCGTCTCGACCCGCGGGCGGCGGCCCGAAGACGCCCAACGCTTCGACGCCCACCCCGGCGACATTGCCGCGGGATTGCCGATGGCGGTCTTGATCAACGGCGGGTCGGCTTCGGCGAGCGAGATTGTCGCGGGGGCGTTGCAAGACCACCATCGCGCCGTGCTGCTCGGCACCCGTTCCTTTGGCAAGGGCTCGGTGCAGACGATTATCCCGCTGCCGGGGCATGGCGCGATGCGATTGACCACCGCGCGCTACTACACGCCCTCGGGGCGGTCGATCCAGGCCAAGGGGATCGAGCCCGATATCGTCGTCCAACCCGCCAAGATCGCTTCGCCGCCGGACAAGGGCGGGAGCAAGGTTGCCGATGCGGGCGCCAGCAAGACCGACGCGTCGGGTGACGATGACGACCTGTCGGGCTCGGTCGATCCCATGGTCATGGGCACGGCCGCCGATTATCAGTTGGCGCGCGCGGTCGACATGCTGCGCGGTATGGCTCTGTATAATGGCCGGCTGGTGAACTGAGCGCGCCGGCCGGCGTTCGACAATCGGGAGGGCTGGGATGACGAGGCAGGACAGCGAGCCTCAGCGCTACCGCGACTGCGTCGGCATCATGCTGGTCAATGACCGCGGTCAGGTGCTGGTCGCGCGCCGCGCCGATATGCCGGCGACCCCGGCATGGCAGATGCCGCAGGGCGGGATCGATTGGGACGAAACCCCGCGGCAGGCCGCTTGGCGCGAACTTGAGGAGGAGATCGGCACCGCCAAGGCCGAAATCCTCGCCGAAACCCAGCGCTGGCTGACTTACGACTTTCCGCCCGAGATCGCCGGCCGGGTGTGGGGCGGACGCTACCGCGGTCAGCGTCAGAAATGGTTCTTGATGCGGTTCACTGGCACCGACGGCGACATCGACCTGGGCAACCAATACCGCGAGTTCGACGCCTGGCGCTGGGTCGATCCCGAAACGCTGCCGGACCTGATCGTGGCGTTCAAACGCCCCCTCTATATCGAGGTGCTGAACGAGTTCCGTGATTACTGCCGCGCCGCGACGGCCGGCTAAGCCGCCCCCGGCGACGGCAGCGCGGCTCCAGGCAGCCGCACCGCCGCAGCATCAATCGCCGCCGCATCAGGCATCGCGCTCTGCGCCCCGTGGGCGAGGCAGGCAAGGCCAGCCGCCGCGCTCGCCCGCCGCAACGCCGCGCTAAGCGGCGCACCGTGATCGAGCGCCGCCGCCAGCACGCCGACAAAAGTGTCGCCGGCGCCGGTCGTATCAACCGGCTCGATCGGCAATGCCGGGACTCTGACGATTTCGCCGTCAGCGAGATAGGCTGTGGCGCCCACCGCACCGGCGGTCACTACCAAGCTGCAGCACGCGCGGGCGGCAATCTCGGCCGGCTGAGGGCCGATCGCGGCGGCTTCGTGTTGATTGGCGACAACGAGATCGATTTTGGCCAGCCGCTCCGGGCGCAGCGGTTGCGCCGGCGCGATGTTTAAAAGCACAAACGACCCGGCGTTGTGCGCCCGCTCGACCACCGCCATCGTCTCAGCGGGCGGAACCTCCAGCTGCGCGACCAGGATCGTGCGCGGGCCGAGCAAGGCGTCCGGCACCAGGCCGGCGGTCACCGCCATGTTCGCGCCCGAGGCGACGGCGATCATGTTTTCGCCCTCGGCGCCGACCATGATGGTGGCGCAGCCGGTCGGCCTGGTGAGGCTGCGCACGAGCGTGGTGTCGATCCCGGCTCGCCGCAGCGGGTCAAGCGCGACCGCGGCGAAGCCATCACCGCCAACCGCCCCGACCATCACCACCTCCGCTCCGGCGCGGCGCGCCGCGAGCGCCTGGTTGGCGCCTTTGCCGCCGGGCAGCAGGCGATAGTCGCCGCCAAGCACGGTCTCGCCCGGATGCGGCAGATGCGGCACCGGCACCGTCACATCGACATTGATCGAACCGAAGACCAGGATCACCGCCGTCATCCTCCGCGAAACGTTTCGACGATGCTAATTGCCGCTGATAGTGTTGGCGAGTGAGGCATGAGACGGAGGCCCAGGGATGAAGCTCACCGGCGCGACCATTCCCGATGCGATTGTCGCGCGCGTCAGCGAGCGACGCGGCGCCATCCATTGCTATGATGTGCTTGATCCGGCGCGCACGGCGCTGGTTGTTATCGACCTGCAGCACGCGTTCATGAATGCCGCGGTCGGGCATGCGGTGTGCCCCGCTGCGCTGGCGATCGTTCCGGCGGTCAACCGCCTGGCTGCGGCGGTCCGCGAGACCGGCGGCGGCGTGTTCTGGGTGCAGATGACCCACGACGAACGCTGTCTCGAGGAATGGTCGGTGGCCCACCAGATGTCTTCGCCGGCAATGCGTGACAAGCGCATCGCGGCCCTTTCCGAGGGAACGCTCGGTCACCAGCTGTGGCCGGGGCTCGAGCTGCGGCCCGAGGACGAAATTGTCAAAAAATACCGCTACAGCGCGTTTCTGCCGGGTACCTGTGAATTGCCGACGCGATTGCGGGCGCGCGGGTTTGACACGGTGTTGATCACCGGCACCGTGACCAATGTCTGCTGCGAAAGCTCGGCGCGACGCCAATATGATGAATTTTCGCACGATCATGGTCAGCGACGCCAACGCCGCCGCGACCCAGGAAGAGCACGACGCCGCCCTCACCGCGTTCTACAACGTCTTCGGCGATGTGATGGATACCGACATGATCGTCGAACGGTTGCGTCGGGCGCGGCCGGCACGCGCCGCTTGAGCGCACGACCATTCGGGTGCTGGAGGGGATCATGCGCGAGAACC
>JAJPIH010000429.1 GCA_021324875.1 Alphaproteobacteria bacterium | reverse complement strand
CACCGAGAGGACGACCGTGGCAATCCCGGCGGCGCCTTCAGACAATAACCCCAACGGCTCCGCCTCGGCGGGGAAGCGCCTTCCTTCGACAAAAGTTGCCATTCTCCTCCTCCTTTGCGATCGGACGATGCCGCACGAGCGGCAAACCATCGCAAAACCAAAACACTGCTGCGGCGCCGAAGTTCCCAACTTCAGCGTGTAATCTCGCGGCATTTGGAATGAATTAAAGAAATGCAGGTATTTAAACTCTAGCAAGGCCACGCGATAGCTATGATTGAGGTGCATGTCACCACTGAGCGTCAAACGATCATCGACAGGTTCGCGGTATGGCGGAAGATCCCTGCGCTTGACGCGCCCGCTTCAAACCGAAACCATCGTCATTCTCGCCGCCGCAGGATTCCAAGCGAGCTGCCTCGATGGTCAATCCGATCGCACCTCTGCGCCGCCGCTTTGCGACCCGGCTGCCGGCCCAGGCCGCTCTATCTGCGCGGACAGTGGCGCGCGGCCTGGCTGCGGTTGCGGTCTGGGCGCGACTGAGCGACCGCCCGCTGCGGGTGGACGGGGCCGATGCGGCCGCTGCGCTCGACCGACGGAGCCGGGCTTTGCTGTGGCCGGTATTGACGGATACGATTGTCGCGATCGGCGCATTGGCCGAGGACGACCCCGCGCCGGCGGCGGGGTTGGCGGCAATCGAGACGCTGGGTCGTCGGCTGCACGAGCGGCTCGCATCGGCCGCACCTCCCGCGGCCGCGCTCGCCGGACTTTCCGATCCGCCGCATATCTTTGTGCTCGAGATGCTATGCGCGGATGTTGCGCCCTGCATCGGGCGCTGGCAGCCGCGCCTTGCGGCATGGCGCAAGGATCGGCGCGACCTTCGCGATTGGCCGCTCGCGGCCGCGTGCCGCACGGATCTCAGGCGCACGCGCGCGCGTCTCGTCGAGCGCGCCTGGCAACTTGGCATAGCGCTCGATCTGACCGGGCTCGAGCGGGTGTTGCCGCCGCGGCCCGCCGCGGCGCCGGGGCTGGCCGAGCCGATCGCCGAGATCGGGGCGACCGGTGCAACGGCGATTGCGCCGGCAATCGCGGCGGGCGGCTGGCAGATCTATGTCGAAGCCGCAAGCCGTCTGCCGCCACCGGAGGCGCTCCCGCAACCCGGCGCCCTCGGCGAGGCGATCGAAAATCTCGAAGCACTTGTCGATGCGGTCCGCACCGCGCTCAAGGCGATGCCGGCCCCACCGCCGGATCAGGGCCCGACCGGTGTACACCGGTTGGCGCTGCGCCTGCTCAGCGAAGGCCTTCTGCCGTTTCTCGCCGAGTGGCGCCCGCGCTACCGCCGGTTCCGGCAGAGGGGGCGATCCGAGACCAAATGGCCTCGCGCGGAAGAATGCCGTGCGGCGCTCGCCGCGACACAGGCCCGTTGTCTGCCGCTTGTCGAAGCGATCGGCAAGGAAATCGGCGTCGCGTCGCTGCTTGATCCGCTCTCACCGGCTGCCGGCGACGCCGCGGCGCCGCGGCGTTTGCCGCCGCCCGACCCGGCGCCCGACGCCTGAGCCGCTCGCGCTATTCGCGAAGGTCCTCGAAGAATTCCTTGACCCGAGCGAAAAAGCCCTCGCTTTCGGGATGAGTGCGGCTCGCCTCGCTCTCCTTTTCAAATTCGCGCAGCAATTCCTGCTGGCGTTTGGTCAGATTGACCGGCGTTTCGACCACCGCCTCGACATACATGTCGCCGCGCAGTGACGAACGCAGCACGCTCATCCCCTTGCCGCGCAGCCGGAATTGGCGGCCCGACTGGGTCCCCGCAGGGACGGTGACCTTGGTGCGGGTGCCGTCGACCGTCGGCACGTCGATCGTGCCGCCGAGCGCGGCCGTCGTGATCGAAATCGGCACCCGGCAGTGAATGTTGGCGCCGTCGCGCTGAAAGATCGGGTGCGGCGTCACGGAGATGAAGATGAACAGGTCGCCGGGCGGCGCGCCGCGCACCCCGGCTTCGCCTTCGCCGGCCAGCCGGATGCGCGTGCCGTCTTCGACCCCGGGCGGAATATTGACCGCCAGGGTCTTCTCGCGGCGCACCCGACCCTGACCGCCGCAGGCGCGGCACGGCCGCTCGATGACCCGGCCGGCACCCTGGCACGAGGCGCAGGTTCGCTCGATTGTAAAGAAACCCTGTTGGGCGCGGATCCGCCCTCGCCCATGGCAGGTCGGACACGTGACCGGCTTCGAGCCCGGTTCGGCGCCGCTTCCCTGGCATTGATCGCAGGTGACGAGGTTGGGCACCCGGATCGTTTCCTGCTTACCGCGGAAGCATTCCTCGAGCGAGATTTCGAGATTATAGCGCAGATCGCTGCCGCGGCTCGGCCCGCCCTGGCCGCGGCGACCGCCGCCCATGAATTCGCCGAACATTTCGTCGAAAATGTCGGCAAAGCCGCCGGCGAAATTGAAATCGCCGGGGCCGCGGGCGCCCTGCTCGAACGCGGCGTGGCCAAAGCGGTCATAGGCGGCGCGCTTCTGGTCGTCCTTGAGGACGTCGTAGGCCTAGTTGATGTCCTTGAATTTCTGCTCGGCGTTTTTGTCCCCGGCGTTGCGGTCGGGGTGGTATTGCATTGCGAGCTTGCGAAAGGCCCGCTTGATTTCGTCGGGGCTGGCAGACCGCGAAACGCCGAGGGTCTCGTAGAAATCCTGCTTTGCCATACGCGACGATCATCCGCTTCTGGGTTTGGCCGCAGCCGCCCCGGCGCGGCGTCGCCGGGGCGATGGCCTATGAAGGCTCAGCGTGATCTTGTGATTATGCCGAACCACGCCGCTTTTGATCGTCGACTTCCTCGAAATCGGCGTCATCCACCTTGTCGTTGCCGCCGGCGCCAGCACCGCCGCCACTGGCCTCCGACCCGCCGCCGGCACCGGTTTGAGCGGCTTGCTCGGCCTTATAGAGCGCCTCGCCGATCTTCATCGAGACCTGGGCCAAGGCCTCGGTCTTCGATTTGATCGCCGCCGCGTCTTCGCTCGACAGCGTGTCCTTGAGCGCCTGGATCGCCTGTTCAACCGCCTCGCGGTCGGCTTGCGCCACCTTGTCGCCGTGCTCGCGCAACGTCCGTTCGGTGGTGTGGATCAGCGCATCGGCCTGATTGCGCGTCTCGACAAGTTCGCGGCGCCGCTTGTCTTCGCCGGCATGAGCCTCGGCATCCTTGACCATGCGCTCGATATCGGCCTCGGACAGGCCGCCCGAAGCCTGGATCCGGATCTGCTGCTCCTTGCCGGTCGCTTTGTCTTTGGCCGAGACCTGGACGATGCCGTTGGCGTCGATGTCAAAGGTGACCTCGATTTGCGGCATGCCGCGCGGCGCCGGCGGGATCCCGACCAGATCAAACTGGCCGAGCAGCTTGTTGTCCGCCGCCATTTCGCGCTCCCCCTGGAAGACGCGAATCGTGACCGCGGTCTGATTGTCTTCGGCGGTCGAGAAGATCTGGCTCTTTTTGGTCGGGATCGTCGTGTTGCGGTCGATCAATCGGGTAAAGACGCCGCCCAAGGTTTCGATGCCGAGCGACAGCGGCGTACATCGAGCAACAGAACGTCCTTGACCTCGCCCTTGAGGACCCCGGCCTGGATCGCCGCCCCAACCGCCACCACCTCGTCGGGGTTGACGCCACGGTGCGGGTCTTTGCCAAAGAACTGTTTGACCGTCTCGATCACCTTTGGCATGCGGGTCATGCCGCCGACCAGGATGACTTCGTCGATCTCGGAGGCTTTGAGCCCGGCGTCTTTGAGTGCGTTGCGGCACGGCGCAATCGTGCGCTCGATCAGATCATCGACCAGCGCTTCGAGCTTGGCCCGCGTCAGCCTGATGTTGAGATGCTTCGGCCCGTGCTGGTCGGCGGTAATGAACGGCAGGTTGACCTCGGTCTGCATCGACGAGGACAGTTCGATTTTGGCCTTTTCCGCCGCCTCTTTCAGCCGCTGCAATGCGAGCCGGTCGTTCCGCAGGTCGATGCCTTGCTCTTTTTTGAATTCGTCGGCGAGATAGTTGATGATCTTTTTGTCGAAACCCTCGCCGCCGAGAAAGGTGTCGCCATTGGTCGATTTGACTTCAAACACCCCGTCGCCGATCTCGAGAACCGAAATATCGAAGGTGCCGCCGCCCAAATCATAAACCGCGATCGTGCCGCTGCCCTTCTTCTCCATCCCATAAGCGAGGGCGGCCGCGGTCGGTTCGTTGATGATGCGCAGCACCTCAAGCCCGGCGATGCGCCCGGCATCCTTGGTCGCCTGGCGATGTGAATCGTTGAAATAGGCCGGCACGGTGATGACCGCCTCGCTGACCGGCTCGCCGAGATAGGCCTCGGCGGTCTCCTTCATCTTTTGCAGCACAAAGGCGCTGATCTGCGAGGGCGCGTATTTCTTGCCGCGGCTTTCGACCCAGGCGTCGCCATTGTCGCCGCGGATGATCTTGTACGGGACCAGCTCCATGTCCCGCTTCACCAGAGGCTCGTCAAAACGCCGCCCGATCAGCCGCTTGATCGCGAAGAACGTATTTTCAGGGTTGGTCACCGCCTGACGCTTGGCCGCCTGACCCACCAAACGCTCGCCCGAATCGGTAAATGCAACCATCGAGGGCGTCGTGCGCATGCCCTCGCTATTTTCGATCACCTTGGCATTTCTGCCTTCCATCACGGCGACGCAAGAATTGGTCGTGCCGAGATCGATACCGATGACCTTGCTCATGGACACCTCGTTGTCAAAGCAGGACCGGGCGGCCCTGGGGAAGCACCGGCCCGATCCCCCGGAAGTGGTTGATCAGTCATCCCATGACTTTGCGCCGTATATAAGCGTGCGGCGGGGCGGCTACAACGGCTCGGCCGGGCTCGCCGGCAGATCGGCCGCGGCCTCCGGCGACCGCTTCGACACCCCGACCATCGCCGGGCGCAGCAGCCGATCGTGCAGCACATAACCCGGCTGCAACACTTCGACGACGATGCCGCCGGGCTGATCGGGCCGCTCGGCCTCAAACACCGCCTCGTGCAGATTGTGGTCGAAGCGCTCCCCCTTGGGGTCGATGCGGCGCAGCCCATGCCGCTCGAAAGCCGCCAGCAGTTCGCGCTCGGTGGCCGCAACCCCGTCGAGCAGACTGCGGGTGCGGCCATCGGCAATCTCCGCCTCGGGCATGCTGTCGAGCGCGCGCCGCAAATTGTCAGCAACCGCCAGCAGGTCCTTGGCAAAGCCGGTCACCGCATATTTGACCGCCTCGGCGCGCTCACGCTCGGCGCGGCGGCGAATGTTTTCGACTTCGGCGAGCGCACGCAACAGGCGATCCTTGTGGTCGGCCAGTTCGGCTTCAAGCGCCGCCACGCGCGCCGCGGTTTCCGCCTCGGCGTTGCTGTTGGCGGCGGGTGCAGCGCCGGCCGTCGTCCCAGCGTCGTTGGTGTCGTTCATTCCGTCCTATCCGATAAGCCGCCCAATCACCTTGGCGGTGTAGTCCACCATCGGGATGATTCGGGCATAGTTGATCCGGGTCGGGCCAATCACCCCGATCGCGCCGACAACCTGCTGGCGGCTGTTCTGGTAGGAGGCGATCAGCATCGCGCAGCCGGCCACACCGAACAGCGGGTTCTCGGCACCGATGAAAATCTGCACCCCTTCGCCCTGTTTGCTGGCGTCGAGCAGCCGCACCATCGTCTCGCGGGTTTCGAGCATTTCGAACAGGGTGCGCAGCCTTTCGAGGTCGGCGAGCGCGGTGACATCGTCGAGCAGATTGGCCTGGCCGCGGACAATCAGGGCGCTGGCCTTGTCGTTTCCCGCCCAGCTGGCCAGGCCCGCCGCCACCAGCTTCGAGGTCAGTGCGTCGAGCTGGGCCTGATGGGTCTCGATCTCGTGCTGGATCTCGTCTCGCGCCTCTTCGATCGTGCGCCCGACCAGCCGGGCGTTGAGGTAATTGCCGGCCGCCGCGAGAGCCGACGGCGGCAGTCCCAGCGGCACCTCGATGATGCGGTTCTCGACCAGCCCGTCCTCGGTGACCAGCACGACCAGGGCCCGCCCGCGCCCGAGGTGAACAAATTCGATGTGTTTGAGCGGTCGATCCTGCTTTGGCGCGATCACGATGCCGGCGCAATGCGACAAGCCGGAAAGGGCGCTGATCGCCTCCTCCAGCGCTTGCGACAGGCTCATCCCGCGGGCGGCACAGATGCTCTCGATGTTGCGCCGTTCGTCCTCGGCAAGGCTGCCGACTTCGAGCAGGCCGTCGACAAACAGCCGCAACCCGGCCTCGGTCGGCATCCGGCCGGCCGAAGTATGCGGCGCATAGAGCAGGCCGGCCTCCTCGAGATCGGCCATGACGTTGCGGATCGTCGCCGGGGACAGGTTCTGGCCGAGCAGGCGCGAGATCGTGCGCGACCCGACGGGTTCCCCGGTCGCAACATACCCGTCGACAACCAGCCGGAAAATCTCGCGGCTGCGCTCGTTCAATTCGCCGATTGGAGAGGAAACAAGGGATCGAGGCATAGCGACAACGCAAATTCCCGCCACCGGACCCGCCTGCACCACCGCACGGCGCCGCGGGCAGACGCACGATCTTCGCGCCCGGCGCCGGCGACAATTTGGGAAGGCCGCGGCCGGCCGTCAACTCGGGCGGCAACAGCCGGGTCAGGGTGTTTCTTTGAAGGTCGCCTGAAAACTTTCTCCCTGCGGGTTGATCCAATGCCCGGTCATGTCGACAAGACCGGGCTGGAATGCGTATTGGCTGCCGTCGGCGTTCTGAAAGCGCAATGCGCCGTTGCGGATCACACCGGTGCCGTGCAACACCCCGCCGGGCACGGTCGAGGCCGAACCGAGCGGCCCGTAGACATAGATGATTTTGGCGGTGCCGTCGGGGCTGACATTCTCGACGATCAGCGCGGCACAGGTTTTGACGTCCCAGGCGGCATCGCTCCACCCCCCGAGAAAGCGGCGATATTGCTCCGGCACCGAGGCCGGATCGGCAAGGCGAAAGCTGACATTCTGCTCGCAGAAGACGCGCCCCGATTGCTGCTCACCGCCCGCCGGCATCGGCGGCACGGCGGTCGGCGGCGGCACCCCCGCGCCCGGCGGCGCTCCGCCGGCGCCCGCGGCGCCGGGTCCGGTCTCTTGCGCCGCCGCCGGCAGGGCCAAGACAACGGCGAGAACAAGCGCCAAAAACCGACCAACCGACATGGAACCACCGAGCCAAAAACCCCGCCACGGCTTCTACGGAAAATCCCGCGACAACGCCAGCGGTCGCCGCGGCCCCGATCTACCCGGCCTCTACCCGGCCCTTACCCGGAATGCATTGTGTAAGGCGGGTGGTGCAGACCGGCCGGCGACAGGGTGAAGATTTCGCAGCCCTCGGCGGTGACGCCGACCGTATGCTCGAACTGAGCCGACAGCGAGCGATCCTTGGTGACCGCGGTCCAGCCGTCGCTCAGAATTTTGACCTCCCAGCGCCCGGCATTGATCATCGGCTCGACCGTGAAGATCATGCCCTCGCGCAGGATCGGACCATCTTCCGGGCGGCCGTAATGCAATACCGAGGGCGCGTCGTGAAAGATGCGCCCCACACCATGGCCGCAGAAATCGCGCACCACCGAAAACCGGTGGCTCTCGGCGTAGCGCTGGATCGCATCGCCGATCACACCGAGATGGCGCCCCGGCCGGATCGCGGCGATGCCGCGCATCATCGCCTCATAGGTCACCTCGACCAGCCGCCGCGCCTTGACCGGGATCCGCTCGCCGACAAAGAACATCCGGCTCGTGTCGCCGTGCCAGCCGTCGAGGATCGGGGTCACGTCGATATTCAGAATGTCACCCTCAACGAGCCGGCGGTCGCCGGGAATACCATGGCAAACGACGTGATTGACCGAGGTGCAGATCGATTTCGGAAAGCCCCGGTACCCGAGCGGCGCCGATATCGCACCATGCTCGAGGGTGAATTCGTGACACAGTCGGTCAAGCTCGCCGGTCGTCACCCCCGGTTGCACATAGGGAGTGATGAAGTCGAGCAGCTCCGCCGCCAGCCTTCCGGCCCGCCGCATGCCCTCGCACGCCTCCGGGCCGTGGATCTTGATCCGGCCGTCGCGGGTTTCACCGGGCGGGGGGCGGCTGACCGGGTCGGGCGGCAATTCGGGCGTGGTTCGCATTGTCTGTCGGCTGCGCTCGAGGCTGCGGATCTTGGTAAGACGTAGGCTCTTTGCGCCCGCCCGGCAACCTCGCCGCGCGCTCGCGATTGTGCCCGTGCGCGCCTTTGCCTATGAAAGGCCATCGCTCGCCCCCGAGGTCTCCGGCAATGACCCAGTCCGCTCCCGAAACGCCCCGCACCGCTGCGCCGCCGCGGATCGTTACCGCTTGCGTGCTGATCATCGGCAATGAAATTCTGTCGGGGCGCACGGCCGACGAAAACCTCGCTTTTCTCGCCCGCGGTCTCAACGAGGTCGGGATCCGGCTGCGCGAGGCGCGGGTCATCCCCGACCTGGCCGAGGTCATCATCGACACCGTCGACGAAGTGCGGCGCCGCTTTGATTACGTGTTCACGACCGGCGGCATCGGGCCAACCCACGACGACATCACCGCGCAATGCATCGCCGACGCGTTTGGCGTGCCGCTGGTCTTGCATCCCGACGCCAAGCGGCTGCTCGAGACGCACTATTTGCCGGGCCAGCTCAACGCGGCGCGGCTGCGCATGGCGATGGTGCCGCAAGGCGCGGCGCTGCTGCCCAACCCGATTTCGCGCGCGCCGGGATTTCAGATCGGCAATGTGTATGTGCTGCCGGGTGTGCCGAACATCATGCGCGGCATCTTCGAGCAGCTCAAATACCGCCTCGCCGGCGGTGACAAGGTGCTCAGCCGCAGCGTCAGCTGCGCGCTCGGCGAAGGGACGCTGGCGGCCGATCTTGCCGCCCTGCAAGAGCGCTGGCCCGACATCGAGATCGGCTCCTATCCCTATTTCCGGCGCGGCGATTTTGGCGTGACCCTGGTCCTGCGCGGCACCGACCGCGAACGGCTGGCGGCGGCGACCGAAGCGGTCACGGCGCTGATCCGCGCCCTGGGCGGGGAGCCGCAGGAAGGGCTCGGCGAAGGCTGACCGGGACGACGGCGGACGTGGCGAAATGGTAGACGCAGCAGACTTAAAATCTGCTCCTCAGCCGAGGGTGCGGGTTCGAGTCCCACCGTCCGCACCAATGCCCGAGCCCGGATGATTGCGGTCGCCCGGCCGCGGCTTCATCGTCCGTTGCGATTTTGCTGCCTGTTCGCGTCGTTCTTGTTGCATCGCCGCGCGGGCGGCCGGGTTACCGGGCGGAGACCGGCGCGCCCGCTGCTGCGCCAATCGGCGGGGTGGCTGCGGGGATCGCGAAGCTCCGGCTAACTGGCTCAAAATATTGGCGCTTGCGTCCCTCATCGGGGCCGAGCGCGATTGCTTGACAGGCTTCACGATGCCGCCCTAGGCTCGCGGCAAAGATCGGCCCAGCGGCGTCAACGGGCGGTCGGCGGCACAACGGAGGAGGTCAACAATGGCGGACTGGAAGCTGATTTCGGCGGATTCGCACATCGTCGAACCACCCGACCTCTATACAAGCCGGTTCTCGCCCAAGCTGCGTGACCGCGCGCCGCGCATGGAACGGCGCAAGACGCCGACCGGTCGCGAATATGACGCCTGGATGCTTGGCGGCATGCAGGTCGGCACCTTGGGCGCGGTCATGCAAGCCGGGCAGCGCTTTGAGGATCCCTCGCAGATCGACTTCCTCGGCGTCTGGGAAGATGTCCGCCACGGCGCCTACGATCCCGACGCGATGATCGTCGAAAACGAAGAAGACGGGATCTGGGGTTCGGTATTGCAGCCGAGCCAGGGGCTGTTTTGGTACCGCATCCCCGACAGCGAGCTCTTGAGCGAGATCTGCCGCGTCTACAACGACTGGATCGCCGATTTCTGCCGACCGCATGGCGACCGGCTGAAGGGGATCGCGATGCTCAATGTCGACGATCCCGACGCCGCCGCCAAAGAACTCGAACGCTGCGTCAAGCTCGGCCTTGTCGGCTCGTTCATTCCGGTCGCTCCGCTCGCCGACAAGCCTTACAGCAGCCCCGTTTATGATCGGCTGTGGGCGACGGCCGAGGCCAGCAAGCACCCGCTGCTGCTGCATATCGCCACCCCGCGCTATGGCGTCCCGGCCAATGAATTCACGATGGACGTGACGCAGATGACCGGCGCCGGCCGCTCGACGACCGATTACTGGGTGCGCTACGCGCTCGGTTCGATGTTATTTGCCGGGGTGTTCGACAAATTCCCCGGCCTCAAGATCGGCTCGGTCGAGCACGAGGCGGCGTGGATCCCGCACTGGCTCAAACAGATGGACTTCACTTATCTCGAGCGCCCGGTTTTCACCAAAGGCTGGCGCTCGAAAGACGGGCTGATGCCCAGCGATTATTGGAAGCGCAACATGTTCGTCGAGTTCATGGAAGACGATATCGGCGTCAAGCTGCGCGACTACATCGGCGTGGAAACGATGCTGTGGGGCAGCGATTATCCGCATGCCGAGGCCACCTTCCCGCGTTCTCAGCAATTCCTGGCGCGCATGTTCGACGGCGTGCCGGCCGACGAGGTGCGCAAGATCACCTCGGACAACGCCGCCAAGATGTTCGGCTTTCAGATGAATTGACGGACGCGCCGGCGCGAGGGCGCCAGCCGCGCATCGCCCGGTTCGCCGCCGCGCCGGCTCCTCGCCGCCGGGGTGCGGGTCGCCGCGCCTTCCGGGCAGTCGCCGCTGTGCGATCCCGCCGGGACGCGCCAAGGTGGATGACGATCGCGTGACTACCATCCCTGAGGGCTTTGTCGCCATCGGCCGGACCACCGATCTGGCGCCGGGGCAAATGAAATTCGTGGCGGTCGAGGGCGAACGGCGCGTGCTCGCCAATGTCGACGGCGCGTTTTTCCTGTTGCGCGACCAGTGCGGTCATCGCAATGCGCTGCTGTCGCGCGGCCGGCTCGACGGTTACGCGATCGAATGCCCGCTGCATTTCGCCCGGTTCGATGTGCGCACCGGGCAACTGATCGACGGACCGATCTCGGCCGCCGTGCGCGCCTATGCCGTGCATGTCGAAGGCGACACGATCTACGCCAGCCGCAGCTAACCGCACGCCTGCCGCCGACCGAGCCGCCGGGACCGAAGCCCGCCGGAGCCGGCCGATCGATCATTCTGCAATCGTTTTTTGCCCGGGGCGACCCAAAGGGCCGCAAGTGATGATTTGGGCATGGCCGGCTGATCGGCGGCGGACGGTTTTTGGACTCCGCCGGCGCTAATCATGGAACCGCGGGCGCGGGATCGCCGTTTGAACCGGCGCCTTCTACAAAGCCGGGGGAAGTTGGTGTCAACCGCGGAAGTACATATCTCCCACGATGATTTCGGCGAGCGGCTTGTCGATATGCGGCAATGGCTCGACGATCGGCAAATCGAGCCTTCTGTTTTTACCTATTTCTACCTCGATCCGGGCATGATTGTCCGCGTGGCATTCGATACCGACGCCGAGGCGGCGGCGTTCGCGCGCGAATTCGGCGGACGCCTCGTTCAACATCACGATACCGACCGCATGGTCTCGGCCTAGAACCACGCCGATCGGCCGGGCCAAGACCCGGCCTTGGCGAAGTGCGCCATTGTCCGCGGCGTCGTTAATTGCGGCGGCGGCGCGCCGGCAAGGCTTTGCCGGCAGGCGACTGTAAAACCTCGAGCGGGTGTGGCCGAGCTGATGGGCCTCGGGCCCTCGCCCGATCACCGCGCCAAATGCGATTTCGGCAAGGCAGCCCCGCGCCAACCGGTTGCCCAACGATGATTTCCGCTCGACCGTTTGCGCGCTTTATTGCACCATCGGGCTATGCTCAAAATAACGGCATTTGGTCGGGATGCACGGGTCAACGCGTTGCTCGGGGCCGGCCATTTTCTCTCCCATTATTACCAGCTCTGCCTGCCGCCGGTGTTTATCGCCTGGCAGAAAAGCTTTCACGTGTCGTTCGCCGAACTCGGCCTGGCGATGGCGGTGATGGCGGCTTCGACCGCGATCCTGCAGACCCCGATGGGCTTTCTTGTCGACCGCTACGGCGCGCGGCGTTTTCTGGTCGGCGGGACGTTGACGATGGCGCTGGCGGTGGCGGCGATGGCCTTCGCCACCAGCTATTGGCAGATTGTCGGGCTGGCCTTGCTGTCGGGTTGCGGCAACTCGGTCATCCATCCGGCCGACTACTCGATCTTGAGCGGCTCAATTGACCGTACCCGGCTGGGCCGCTCCTTCGCGTTTCATACCTTTGTCGGCAATGTCGGGTTTGCCATGGCGCCGCCCGCGACCGCGGCGCTCACTTTGGCGCTCGGTTGGCGCGCCGCGCTGTTGCTGGTCGGAATGTTGGGCGTGCCGGTCGTGCTGATGATCCTGTGGCAAAGCCGCATCCTGATCGAAGACCGACGCGAAGCGCGTCATGCCGCGGCGCAGACGCCGTCCGGGATGCGGATGCTGCTCAGCCGCTCGGTCATGATGTTTTTCGCGTTTTTTATGATCTCGGCGGCAGCCGGAGCCGGCATCAAGTCATGGCTGATCACGATCCTGCATCGCAGCTATGGCATGGCTATCCCTGCGGCGTCCTCGGCGCTGACCGGCTGGATGATCGGCTCGATCTGCGGCGTGCTGCTCGGCGGCTGGGTCGCCGACCGGACCGAACGGCACCTGCCCTTTGTCGTGGTGCTGACGACCGGAGCGGCCACGGTGTTGTTGTGGGTCGGCACCGTGCCGATGGCGGAGTTGACCACGGTCGCGGTGCTGTTCGCCGGGGGCCTGATGATGGGGGCCAGCCGCACGCCGCGCGACGTCATGGTCAAGGACGCGGCTCCCCCGGGCCAGATCGGCAAAGTGTTCGGTTTTGTCAGCTCGGGCATGTCGCTGGGCGGCGCGATCATGCCGGTGCCGTATGGCATGATCATCGATTCCGGCCGGCCGCGCATGGTGCTGGTGGTCGTCGCCGGCCTGCTGATGGCGAGCCTGTTTTGCGCCGGTGGGGCCCGCATCGGCTGGCGCCGGCCGGTGGTCCCGGCCCCGGCCGAATAGACGGAGGGCGCCGGGGCGTCCGTCGCAGCCTGCACTGCGGGCCGGCCAGCGCCCCTTACTGGCCAGCGCCCCGAACCGGTCGGGGCCTAGGACCGGTTCGGCTGAACCACGACGCAGGGCAGTCCCCGGCGATTGAGATTGGTGCAGGCATCGGCGGCCGCACTCTGCGACAGATTGACGAGCCGAGCGCGGTAAAGCACCCGGCCGCCGCTGCTCACCGGCGGCAACGTCACCGCCGCGGCGCGCAGCTGCCCCGGCGCCTGCGCCTTGGCGCCCTCGGCGACCGCGCGCGCCAGCGCCGGATTGGAGAACGCGCCGACCTGGATCCCCCAGACCCGCTTGGGGATCGCGAGAAGACGCGGCCCCGCCTCGTTCGCCGCGGCGCCCGCCCCGATCGTCGCGGCCGCAGCAGAGGGGATACCGGCGACCGCGCCAAATGCGGCCCATGTCCGCGCCTGGACCGAATGAACGGCGGTATGGCGCGCCGCCGCGACCGCCTCCCGGCATGGATTGTCGGGATCGTAAGCGGCGTCCGGATCGCAGCCGGCAGCCGAGGCAAGCTCGGTGCGCGGCGGCAAATGCGGCGCGGGCGCAGCGGGCGCCGGCGGGGCGGAGGCTGCAACCGCGTAAGACGGCGCCGACGCAGCCGCGACAGCGGCATAGGCGTGCCCGGCGGTCGTACAGGGGTGATTGGGGTCATAAGCGGCGTCGAGATTGCAGCCGACCGCTGGTTGCACCGGCGCGGCGGCAGCCATCTGCGGCGGCGGCTGGTCGACCGGCGGCGATGCCGCCGATTGCAGGCCCGAAGTGCAGGGATGGTTGGGATCATATGCGGCGGTCAGATTGCAGCCGCCGACACCGGTTGGCGCGGCGTAGGCGAGCTGCACCGGTGCGGCCGCGGTCGCCGCATGCATCAGCGAGCTGCACGGGTGATTGGGATCGTAGGCGGCGTTCAGGTCACAGCCGGCGGCAAGGCTTTGCGCATCGGGCAAATGGGCGCGTCCACCGCCGGCATAGGCGTAGGTCGCGAACGGACCCGAGGCCGACACGTCGCCGCCAAGGTTCGGGGCTACCGCCGCTAGATAATTCTGGGTCTCGTTGGGCAGATCCGCGGCCCCGGCGAGATAGGCGTCAACCCGTTCGGGGCCGGCATTATAAGCCGCCAGAAATCCGGGCGAGCCGAAGCGGTCGTACATCTCACGAATATAGGCGGTGCCGGCGAGAATATTGTTGTGCGGATCAAACGGGTCGGCGCCCAATCCATAACGCTCCTGCAATTGCGCATAGGTCTCGGGCATGACCTGCATCAGGCCCATTGCCCCGGCCGGCGAGACCGCCTGCTCTTCGCCGCCGGATTCCTGGCGCATCACCGCGCGGATCCATTGTTCGGGCACGTTATAGCGGGCCGCCGCCTCGCGAATGTAGGGGCCCCACGGGGCGTCCGGCGGGCCGGGCGGCGGATAATAATGGGTCGGGGCATAGGATGGACCGAGATATCCGCCGGCGCCGATCTCGGTGCGGCCATAGCCGCCCGGCTGGCAGCAGGCGGCCAGCAACAGGATCGGCATCAGCAACAGCCATGGCGCGATCCGTCGCCCGTTAAACCGCCCGAAATGTCCGGCCCAAACACACGGGCTTGCGCTCGCCCCCTTGTTGCGCATCGCCGCACCAACCGCCAAGCGTCCGGCTCCACTTTCGATCAACCGGGGGCGGATAACATGGTTGCGAGCCCGGCGCCAACAGCTCTCGTGCGGGTTGCCGCGCAGCCAAGGCCTGGCCGGCGGCTCGCGCGCAAAGAGCGCCGCCTTGCTCGGCAATCGCCAGCCGCGTGACGGCGG
The DNA here is from genome assembly GCA_021324875.1 of Alphaproteobacteria bacterium. Lineage (GTDB taxonomy): Bacteria > Pseudomonadota > Alphaproteobacteria > ATCC43930 > CGMCC-115725 > AP-15. The sequence continues at coordinate 5,896 of JAJPIH010000429.1, read as the reverse complement.
CTGGCGACAATGCGATTCGTGCCGCTGGCGCCGAAATGACAACGGCTTCGCCCGTCGGGCTTGAAACGCAGGCGGCGAGAAGGGCGGGGTTGCGCCAAGCGCTCGAATAGGGGCTTCGGATCCCAGTGGACCGAAAAACGCGGCCTAATTCTGGATACGACGCAGCACGATATAGCCGTAGGCGTTGATGCGAGCGGCAAATTGGCGGGTGACAACGGTCGAGGTCTCATCCTCGACGATGACCGCCGGACCCGGGATCACCGCCCCCGGACCAAGCTCGCGCCGCTCATAGATCGCGACCTCGGCAAATGCCCCCGTTTCGGCGTCGAACACCGGACGCAGCCGTGCCGGCGCCGGCCTATAGGCCGGCGGCGCGGTCGCGGGCGCCGTCGCTTCGGCGGGCGGCGGCGCCGACAATGACAAAACCCAGCTCAGCGCCTCGACTTCGACGCCGGGGATTGTCCGGTGGTAAAGGCGGCGGTAGGCGTCTTCGAAGGCGAGGCGCAGCTGGGCGCCGTCCTTGGCGTAGAAATCTCGCACCGGCAGCGGCACGGTAATCTCGTGTCCCTGACCGCGATAGCGCATAAACGCCGAGCGCGTCTCGACGAGCGGCGCCGTCGGCGCGCCACGGCGGACGATCGCTTCGGCTTCGGCGCGCATTGCCGCCAGCAAGGCATTGGCTTGATCGGCGTTGAACGCGTCGAGACGCTGCAGCTGCGAGCGCACGATTTCATAGGCGATCGGGGCGCGCAGAAAGCCGACGGCGGAGCCGACCCCGGCATAAGAAGGCACGACCACCTCGTCGAGACCCAGCTTTTCGGCTAATCTCGCGGCATGCAGCGGCGCCGCCCCGCCAAACGCGACGAGCGTGCGACCGCGGGCATCCTTGCCGCTTTCGATGGCATGGACGCGCGCGGCATTGGCCATATTCTCGTCAACCAGCTCGCTGACCCCGAGCGCCGCGAGTTCCAGCGTCAGCGCCAGCGGCTCGGCCACGTCGCGCTGTAGCGCGGCGGCGGCGGCGGCCCGATCAAGCGGCATGCGGCCGCCCGAAAACCCGGACGGGTCGATCCGACCGAGGATAAGATCGGAATCGGTAACCGTCGGCGCCGTGCCGCCGCGGCCGTAAGCGGCGGGTCCGGGATGGGCGCCGGCGCTGTCGGGCCCGACCGTGATCCGGCGCAACCGGTCGACGCGCGCGATCGAGCCGCCGCCGGCGCCGATTTCGACCTTCTCGATGACCGGGATCCGCAATGGCAGGCCGCTGCCTTTTTTGAAGCGGTAGACGCGGGCGACCTCGAAGGCGCGGTTTGTCTGCGGCTTCAGATCGTCGATCAGGCAGATCTTGGCGGTGGTACCGCCCATGTCGAAGGAAAGCACCTTGTCGAGCCGGCAGTGGCGGGCGATTTCGGCGGCGAAGATGGCGCCGCCGGCCGGCCCTGATTCGACCAGCCGCACCGGAAACCGGATTGCCGTGTCGGGGGTTGTCAGCCCGCCGCCCGAGAGCATCAAAAAAAGCGGACAGGAAAAACCCTCGCGCCGCAAACCGGCTTCGAGATTGGTGATGTAGCGGCCGATCAGCGGCTGCACATAGGCGTTGGCTCAGGCGGTCGAAAAGCGCTCGTATTCGCGCATTTCGGGCGATACCTCGCACGACAAGGTGATCGCGACGCCGGGCAGATGCCGCGCCATAATCTCACCGGCGCGGCGCTCATGCGCCGGGTTCATGAAACTGTGCAAAAAGCCGATTGCGACCGCTTCGATGCCGAGGGCGGCAAGGCGTTCGGCGCAGGACACGACCGCCGCCTCGTCAAGCCGCACCAGCACCCGGCCGCGGGCGTCGATGCGCTCGCGAACCGGAAAGCGCAGCCGGCGCGGCACCAGCGGCGGCGGCAGATCGATATTGACGTCGTATTGCTCGAAGCGGTTTTCGTGCCGGATCTCGATCGTGTCGCGAAAACCTTCGGTGGTCAGCAAAGCGGTTCTCGCCCCCTTGCGCTCGATCAGCGCGTTGGTCGCGAGCGTGGTGCCGTGAATGATCAGCGACAAGTCGTCCGGGGCCAACCCGGCGGTTTCGAGCACCCGGCCGATCACTTCGATGACCGCGCGTTCGGGAGCAGCCGGCGTGGTCAAGATTTTGGCGCTCCACCGCCGGCTGCGATATTCGAGCGCAACATCGGTAAAGGTGCCGCCAATATCGACACCGAGCCGCGCCCCGTTCCTGTCCTGCTCCACCGTTCCGACCTCGCGCCTGCCCCGATTGACCCGGAGGCAGCTTTGGCGGGCAGGGCGGCGCTGTCAACCGGCGGCGCTGTCAACCGGCGGCGCTGTCAACCGGCGGCGGGCGGCGCCGCGTCCGACCGGCGACGGATGTATTGCTTCAGCCTGGTTTAACCCGACCTGTCGCCAGGCCGCGGAAACCGCATGACCCCTTATGCTCGTCTTTCAAGGCCACGCCGACGATCGGAGCAGCCGCCGGGAGCGGTCCCGGCGGCTCGGCCAAAGATGTCCGCGGACCAGCAAGCGTCAGGCGCGGTGATGCCAACCGTGGTGCCAACGCGCCTGCATCGACATCAATTGGTTGGCGAGCTGTTGCTGCTGCGGCGTGAGACTCGCGTAAAGCGGTTTAAACGCGGTCACGAGGCGCGCCTCGTTGTCGGCACGGAGCTTGGCGAATTGGGCCCGCATTTCCATCCGCTCGACCGCATTCTGGGCGGTGCCGTGATGCGCCCGGGCGGTGGAAATCGCCTGATCGAGCGACTGCGCGTTCTCGCGCATCGCCGCCGCGAATTGCTGCCAGGCGCCCTCCTGCGCCGGCGTGATTTTCAGCTCGGTCTTCAGAAAGGCAATCCGCCCTTCGACCAGTTGCCCCGGCGTCAGCCAATGATGCCCCGGCGCACGGGCCGCCCCCTGTTGCGCAGGGGCGGCGGCGGGGGCGTCGGGGGCGGTTTGGGCAAAAGCGGGGGCAAGACCGAGCGCCGCGACGCCGGCAAACATCGCCGCCGCCGTAAACGAGTTCCGAATACGCGTCATAATCGTCCTCATCAGAAACGGGATGATGACCCGTCGCCTAGAGCTACGCGGTCACGGCGCGCTTCGTACCCGGTGCCGCCGGCATTGCAGCGATTTAATCTTGCATTCATGACGCCGTAACCCGGGCGTCGGGCTGGAGGGCGCCCGCCAGTCGTGATGTCTCTCCCCGAGGCCGGGTGTCCGCGGGTGGCGCGCCGGCTCCTTGCCACGACCCGGCGGCCGGCAAGGGGCGGCCGCCCGCCGCCCAGGAAGGAGAAATGGAATGACGCCGCTGCCTATGGCGCAGCGGCGTGGAGAACGGGCGGTGGCCCTTCGGTTATTTGGCCGCAACCGGCAGATCGGCGGCGTACATCTCCGGCAGCACGGTCTCGCGCCAGGTTGCCTGCCGCGAAAAGATCTTTTCGATCGCGCGGGCGTTGTAATAGCTGGTGTCGGCGCCGGGCGGCTTGCCGCCGCTCTGAACGGTCTTGACGGCATTGAGCAACAGCCGCCGGGTGGCGATGATCGCCCGGTCGGCGGGTCCCAAATGCTCCTTTGAGCGATCGACGATCGGCCCCATCCCCTCCTGCAATGCGCGGTCCTGGGTGTTGATCCCGTCGATGCCGGTAAAGGTTTCGTATTTCTGGACCCGGCGATCGATCATCCAGTTATTGCGCTTGTTGCGGAACGAGCGGAACTCGCCCGATTGCTCGACATAGTCAGGGCCGTTGCCGTTGCCCTTCTCGAGCCGGTCCTCCTCGTTCAGCCCCTCTTCGCCATAGCTGTACAACCAGTTGTAGACCATGCAATTTTCATCATCGATCGGCACCCAGATATGGCCGGCGATGTTGGTACGGTCGCCGCCGCCCATGGCCCGGCCCAATTGCTGGGGCCGGATCTGCGTGAACGGCATCACAAAATGGTAGGAGCGGACATAGGTCTTGTCGTCGTCGAGCGGACGGATGCCGACATAGCGATAGCCGTAATCGGTAATGTCGACTTCAAGCGTCGGCGCCTTGCCGCGCACAAACGGTCCCTGGACCGGGATCCCCGGCCGGGTGGTGTTGGGGGTGATGGTGCGATGCAGGATCGGGGCATGCGAGGTGTCGATGCCGCCTTCGAGCGCCTGCAGCCAGTTGCACTCCTCCCAAACCTTCGACACATGACGGTGGGTCTCCGGCACCTGCGTCCATTCAAACGCCGGCGGCGGCGGCATCTTTTCTTTCGGCCCCATATAGGCCCAGACGATGCCGCCCATCTCAACCGTCGGATAGGTGGTGAGCCGGACCTTGTGGCAGAACGGCACCGGTTCGTTCATCTGTTCGACGCAATTGCCGTCAACGTCGAATTTCCAGCCGTGATACACGCAACGCAGGCCGTTCTCTTCGTTGCGGCCAAACCACAACGACGCCCGCCGGTGCGGACAGAATTCATCGACCAGCCCGACCCGACCCTGTGTGTCGCGAAACGCGAGGAGCTTTTCGCCGAGCAGCGGCACCCGTACCGGTTCGCCATCGGCTTCGGGGAGTTCACGCGTCAACAGCGCCGGCACCCAATAACTGCGCAAGACGTTGCCCATCGGGGTTCCCGGTCCGATACGCGTGATCAGTTCATTGTCTTCGGGTGACAGCATCGCCTCGCTCCTCCAACTGCGCATTTTCCGGTGCTGCCGCGCATCACCGGCTAAGCCAATAATCGTTCGATGCCGCGCCGAGGGCAAGGGCGGCGCGACCGCCCCGCCGGTCGGGCGCCGAGCGGTCATTGCCTCCCCAAAATGCCGGAGTAATGATGCAGACAAATGCGACGAAAGCGTCGAGGAGCGCGGCATGGCATCGATCTGGGGAAGCAGCCAGAAAATCACTGCACGCGCCGAGGCGCCTTTATTCGCGGGCGTTGCCGCGCGCCGAATTGCCTGGGGGCGGCCCATCCTAAGGGTCGGCTGAACCCTAACCATCGGGCGCTCGCACCGGCCTTGGGGAAATCCGAGAGAAGGGACATTGTCGATCTGCAATCCGATAAGCCCGCGCTTGGTCCTGGTCGTGGTCTTGGCCGCGGCCGGCTGCGCCGAAGTGCCGCCGCCACCCCCTCCGCCCGGACCGCCGCCGGTCGCCGCCGCGCTTTACCCGCCCTGGACGCTTCACCAATCGCCCGAAGGGATTGATCTGCGCTGGTATCCCGACAACACGCCGAGCGCCGCAGCCAACGATGTCGCGCGGCGCCATTGCGCGATCTGGAACAAATCCGCGGAAATGGTCTCCGACACCCGCGACGGCAGCGCTGAGATCGCACGATACCGCTGCCGGTGAGACCGCTCGCCGGGCGGGTTGCCGCGCGGCGAATGTGTTCACTGGGTGACCGGACACACCCGGTTCGGCCTCAGCGGGTCCAAACGGCGCGGCCGCTTCGTGTCTTGGCCGCCAATTCCCTGCGGCATCGTGGTACGGGAATTGCGGCCGCTTGCCGCCACACAATCCGGTCGCGGGTCGGCGTTTCGGCTATGATGCGGCGATACCGGCCCCGGGAGGTTGCGGAATGAGCTTTGAACAAAGGCTGCGCGAACTGGGCATCACCTTGCCCGCAATCGGGGCGCCGCTGGGCAACTATGTCCATGCCAAGCGCATCGGCAATCTTCTTTATCTGTCGGGAAAAGGCCCGCCCGATATCGCCGGCCAGACGCCGCGCGGCAAGCTCGGCGCCGGCATGGCGATCGAGGAGGGCTATCGCCACGCCCGCGGCGTCGGGCTGATCCTGATTGCCGCCATGCGCGCGGCGCTCGGCGGCGATCTCGACCGGGTCGAGGGTATCGTCAAGGTTTTGGGCATGGTCAACGCCACCCCTGATTTCGAAGACCATCCGCAGGTGATCAACGGCTGCTCGGACCTGT